>JABFVJ010000287.1 GCA_013362835.1 Nonomuraea sp.
TGGCGGTGATACTCAGTCCGAGATCGGGCACGAGAGGCTCCTAGGCCGCGGCTTCGTAGACGCCAGTGATGCGCAGCTGGTGGCCGCTGGCGAGCGGGTTGATGGGGACGGTGGGCGACAACTGCGACAGCGTCGAGGTCGTCGAGTTAGGGGGGAAGAACGGCGACGTGGTGGTGGCGTTGGGGCTGACGACGTTCTGCCCTCCGTACCGCGTGCCTCCGGCCAGCAGGTGGGAGTTGCCGACGTAGGAGGCGCCGGCATTGGCCGACGTGAAGGGCAGGTCGAAGGAGTAGCCGCCGGAGCCGAACGTCGTGGTCGAGCCGGGTGTCAGGTTGATGTGGTAGTGGACGGTGCGGCCGAGCTTCATGTGCCGGCCCACCAACGTGCCGTTGTTCAGGACCGGGTTGGTGGTGGCCGCGGTCCACGTCGGGGTGTACGACGTCCAGGCGGCGAACATGCTGCTGAACTGGTCGCGGATCTCCTGGTTCATCAAGGCCGCGGTGACGACCTCGCCGACGACCCACGTCCTCGGAGTGAAGGTCATGCCCTCCCCCCTCCGAGCAGGCTGGTGATCAGGGGTTCCTCGATCTCGGGGGTGGCGGGCTGCTGCCCCGGCCGGTCCCAGCTGGGATCGTCTGGGTGCCACCAGTTCCGTTCATGCGGCAGGTCGTCGGCGACCTCCGCCTCGGCCGCCGCCGGATCCTCGGGGAAGACCAGCTGGAACCACCCGCCCCCGCACTCCGTGCACGCGAGCCGTGCGTCGCTGGGGGTGACGACCTGCGCGGAACCGCACGGGCAGTCGGCCACCCACCGGTTGTGGTTGATGCGGGCGTAGAGCCGGTGCCCGATGACGAACCCAACGGGTGGTTCGATGCGGCGCTGCTGGCGCAGCTCGACCCAGCGGAACACCCGCTCGGCTGGCTGCACCAGCGACCAGTCATCGCCCGGCTGGTCGGCTGGCGGCAGGTAGAACTCTTCGGCCCGCACGACGGGGATGAGCACAGCGCACCTCCTAGTAGGCGAGTCGGGTGGTGGAGTCGAGGACGCTGTAGGTGGAGTCGTCGAGGACCCACACGTTGTCGGTGTCCGCCCGGCTGGTGTGGAAGTCGAGGTGGTGCTGCCACAGTCCGATCCGTTCGGTGTAGCCCTCGACGATGGCGGTCGCCGTACTGGCCGGTGCCTGGCTCGGCAGTGAGGTCAGCCCGATCACCGTGGATACGTCGGCGTTCAGCAGGGCGCGGTAGGTGGCGATCGGCATGCTGTACGCCTCGACCGGAACCTGCCGTACTTCGGGTGGCGGGTCGGCGTACCGGCTGATGACCCAGTTCGCGGCGTCCGCCGCGGCGTTGTCCGTGTTCTTCAGCAGGTCCAGGGGCTGCGGCTTCTCGCCGTAAGCGTCGATCGATGCCTGGCTGATCACGCGCTGAGTGGCTCCGCCCGGCCGGGAAGCGGTGACGGCGTTGACCACCTTCTGATCGTCGTATGCGTACTTGACGTCATTGGTCTCAAGGTCCGCGTAGTCCAGCGTCAGGGCGGCCACAGGGTTGTACCGCAGGTCCCTGCTCTGGAAGACGAGCGGTGTCCCCGAGCTGCGGTTGGTGAGCAGCTTCCCGGACTCGGTGCGGGCGACGTCCCGCATGTGCTCCAGGGCGCTGCGGCCGAGCTCGGCCTGCGCAGCGAGGGCGTCGAACGCTGCGCCCTGGGTGGTGACCGCCAGGCCTACGTAGGAGGCGAGCCGGGACATACGGTCGCTCGCGCTCTCGCCGGCGTGCCCGGTGGTGCCGGTCGTGTAGTGCGGGGTCAGGGACGCGGAGGTCATCGAGCGGACGTATAGCGCGACGTGGGCGATGGTGCCGCTCCACAGGCGCGTGTTCTGGTAGCCGCCGATCTGAAGGATCCGGGCGTCGTCGGTGGTCCCCGTGGTCACGGCATACGAGGTGCCGTCGACGTGCACCGTCTGCTCGTTCTCGTTGTAGAGCAGGTGGTGGAGGTTGCCGTCGGCGAGGTTCGGTGAGGCGGCTACCACGAACGCGGTGAGTGGTCCGCCAACGAAGCTGGAGTATTCGATCTGCACCTTGCCGGTGCCCGACTCCAGCGAGATGACGATGCGCTTGCTGGCGTCCGACGACATCCACCCCAGCAGCACACGGCCGTTGGTGCTGGTCGAGAACCACGCCTCCGCGCGGACGCGGAAGCTGGTGTTCGCGGCCTCGATGGTGCCACCCAGGTCAGCTTGCAGGTACTTGCCCGCAGACGAGGACGCGGGCGTGAAGACGGGCGCCGTTGCGCTGCCGGCGCCCATGGGTCCGCTGCCGGACCCGAACTCCAAGGTGCCGCCTGCTCCGGCCTGCACAAGGGCCAGGGCGCCGACGTGCTGGGTGCCCGAGAGGTCGCCGGCGCTGGTGCTGTCGGACGGCTCGGTCAGCGGGTAGTACGCGCTCGGCCGGTCGAGGAGTACCTCCTGCACGAGCATCGGCCGTAGCTCCTTGACGATGTTCGCCCAGGTAAGCAGGTCCGTGCAGGTGATCGACGCCGTGGAGCTCAGCCCCTTCCACTCGGTGGGCCAGTCCTGGACCAGGCCG
Source organism: Nonomuraea sp. (assembly GCA_013362835.1). The sequence goes on from JABFVJ010000287.1 coordinate 2,583, forward strand.
AAGAACCGCGGGTGAACCGTCGCGCCGACGAAATCCCACTCGCAGTAGTCGGCGACCCCGCCGGTGCGGGCAGCGGCGAACTCGACCGCATGGGTCTGGCTGGTCACCCAGGCCGGGGCGGCCAGTGAGCGGCGCGTCGTCCAGGCGGCGCCGTCGCTGGACGATTCCCAGAACACCGTGCCGCCCGACTCCCGCACTCGCAGCCACATGTAGCTGAACGGCGAGTAGGTGAACGTGAGCGCGCCGCCGTCGGAGAACCCGGTCTGCGACTCAGCGGAGACGAGACCGGTCAGGGCGTTGTACCGCCAGCCCAACCGGGTCCCGCTGGTGGTGGAGTTGACCCACATCGAGCAGACGGCCGACGACGAGCCGCCCGCCGCCGGGATCGTGACGAGCTTCGCCGTGAGCTTGCTGCCGACCAGCGTCCACTCACGGACCGACTGGTAGCCGGCCGTCACCCCGGGGGTCAGCGGGATCCGGGCGCGGCCACCCACCTCCGACACACCGCCGTAGCTGTTCGGCCACAGCGTGCTGGAGATCCGGTTGTCGTCGAAGTCATCGGCCAACATGTCGAGCGGGTACGGCGCCGACCCGGTGCGAGGCGTGAACGTCGCCATGCTCACCCGGATCGGCACGCCCTTCCTGACGTTCGGGTAGTAGGGCGATGCCGGCCGATCCGGCGTGAATCTACCGTCGCTGTTGTCGAGGGCGATGCGGCACGTGCTCGGCTGGATCTCGGACAGTTCGTCCTGCGCGCCGCGGTCGATGTCGATGCCGCGCTCCAGGTCGGCATGCTGGCTGATGTCCGTCAGCACAGGCGCCGACGAGGTGAGCGTGGCCCCGAACGCGACCTCGACGATGGTGTTCGTCACCGGCTCTCCTTTCAGGCGATGCCGAGTTCGCCGCCGCCGAGATCCCGCTTGAGGGTGAGCAGCATGGTGCGGACCTGCCGGGCGACGGCCTGCGGATCGAGGGCGCCATCGATCGTGATGTAGATGGGTCGCGCGCCAGCGGCGCGACCCGCCACGGCCGCCCGGCCGATCACTGGTTGGATGCCGGACACGCGGCCAGCAATGACGGCCATGGAGCGGTCCACCGCTGGGACGGCGCCCACCAGGCCGCGGGCCAGGCCCTCGGTGGTGTACGCACCCAGCTTGGCCATGACGGTGCTGGGCGACTTGATGCCGAGTGCCTTCTTGATGGCCTTCTGCATCCCTTGGGCGATCTTCAGCATCAGCTTCTCGATGTCCTTCTGCTGACCCTCCAGTCCTTTGAGGAAGCCCTTGCCCGCGTTCTTCCCGGAGTCGTAGAGGATGTCGGCGCCCTTGTTGCCGAGCTTCTTCGTCTCACTGTCGATCGCCGACTGGGTCTTGTTGATGGACGAGATGGTGCTCTTGTCCGCACCGGCCAGCGCGTTCGCGTAGGCGTAGCCGGCCTCGGGGCCCATGTTGAGGATCTGCCTGATCAGGCCCTTGTTCAGCCCTCGCTTGGCGAGGACATCGATGAACTTGCTGAACTGCTTGACCTGCGCGAGCTTGGCGGCGAGCCCGCCCTTGATGCCGCCTGCCGTGACCTGGTCGGCGTCCATGCCGAGGCTGGACAGGGCGGACTGGTCACGGGCGGTCTTGGTGACGTCGGATGCGTAGGCCTTGGCGTCAGCGATCTTCTTGGCGATGGCGTCCCGTTTGGTGGCCGCGTCCAGCAGCTTCTTCGTCTGCTTGTCCACGGCCTTCAGGAGGTTGGCCTCCTTCTTCCCGGTGAATGCCGTCTTGATGTCCTTCGCCAGGTCGGCCGCCACCGACTTGATCTTGTCGCGGGATCCGGTCAGGCCGCTGATGAATCCCTTGCCGACATCCTTCGCCAGCGCCGCCGTCTTCTTCGACGGAGACCGGATCTCCAGCTCGTCGCGGATGCCGGCCGTGACCGCGCCCGCCATGACGCGCGCGGCACCGTACACCCCGCCCGTCGAGCCCAGCCCAGCGGCCAGCCCCTGGGCCGCCGAACTGCCCGCGCTCACCGTCCGGTTCAGCAGGCCCGCTGTTGTCTTCGCGTCGAAGACTCGGGCCGCCTCACCGAACACGACCAGCTCGGGGCCTTCCTCGCCGACCATGGCCAGCTCGCCCGCGCGCGGCGTACCGCCGGATGCGTAGGCGTTCGGCCCCCTTCCTCCCTTGCCCGTGTAGATTGTGCGCTTCTCGGTGGTCAGGACGATGTGCCTGTCGTGCAGGGCCGCGATCGCACCCCGGACGCTGCTGATCACGCCGAGGGCCTGGCCGCCCGAGGCGCTGATCTTGACGGACCCGTTGGGCAGGTGCGTGACCTTGTACCCGAAGTTCTTCAGGACCCCCTCGGCTGTCGACGACAGCGTCTTCAGGGTGACGCTCTTCGAGCCGGGCGACGCCTTGACCTTGGCGTTGAAGGCATTCAGGTCCCGTGTGGCGTCCTCGGTCGCCATCCTGACCCGGGCGTTCCTGTCCGGGATCTTCAGGATCTGGTCGGCGAGCTGGGCCGCCTCGGTCCGGCTCAGGCCCATCGCCTGAGCGTTGCTAATCAGCGCGTCACGGCCGCGCTTGTAGATGCCGTTGACGGTCTCCCAGCTGGAGCCGGACTCACGGGCGCTGGCCGCAGCTTCGTCGGTCTTCGACGCCAGGTCCTGCAACGCGGAGGCCGCGGTGCGTGCCTTCTCCCCGTTCAGGTTGAGCTTGCCGCCGGTCATCTCCAGCACGCCGGCGTTCTCCTGCGCAGCCTTCGCCGCGGCATCGATCGCCGACTCAAACCCGATCATCCCGCCGAGGCCCGCACGCTGCACGTCGTTGAGCGCCTGAATGCTCTGCCTCAGACCATCCGTGCTGCGCTTCTGCGCGTCGAGCTGTGCCTGAACCTTCTGCGCCTGGGTGCCGAACAGACCCATGCTCTGGGCGGCGAGTTCCGCCTCGAACTTGGCGTCGGCCACGGCCGACTTGTAGGCGTCCAGCTTGCTCGTGAACTCGCTGGTGTCCCGGCCGCCCTTGCCGTACTCGGCAGTCAGCCGCTGCACAGCAGCCGCTGCCAGCTCCGCCTGACCTCCCTGCACCATGTTGGCGAGGGCCTGGTCGACGGAGTCGAGGTTCTCCTTCGCTTCCTTGACCGGAGTCGAGTCCCAGCCGGTCCAGCCGACAAGGAACTGCTGCACCTTGTCCAGCGTGCTCGGGTCGGTCAACGACCTGACCTTGTCGTACATCCCGTCGAGGTCAGACCCGAAGTGCTTCGCCGCTTCGCCCGTGACCCGGCCGGTGTTGCCGAGCTCCCGCAGCGAGGACGTGAGCTTGTCGACATCGGGCGGCGCTGCCCGCCCGCGCTGCGACAGCTCTGTCAGCGCGATCAGCAGCAGGCCGATTCCCGTGCCGGCCATCGCGATACGGGTCGTCCGCGACAGCGCCATGATCGAGGCGCGTACCGCGGCGAGCCGTGTCGGCGCGGCAGTCGCCGCCGTGTTCACCGCCACCAGGCTGAGGCCGAACCCGGCCAGCGCGGACCGGGCGGCGACCAGCCCAAGAGCGGCAGCCTTCGTCACCTTCATGGCAAGCGCCAGCTGGAGGAACATGGCGAGAGCCTCGGGCGGAACCGCAGCCACGAGACTGGCGAGTACGTCTACCGCCTGAAGCAAACCGACGCCTACGTCGCTGCCCGCCTCCAAGACGTTCATCAGCGCCGTGGTGACGCTGGTCAGGACGCTCGCAACGGTCGGGCCCTGCGCGCGCGCCCAGTCCATGAACTCGCGGGCGTTGCCCCCGATCTCCCCGCCACCGCTCGTGCGCAACAGGTGCACGAGTTCGTCGTTCATGCCACGCAAGGTGCGCTGAGCAAAGCTGCTGAACTGCGAGTTAAGGCGGTCCAGGCCGGGCGAGGACATCTCCCCGCCGATGATCGTCATGAACCGGTCGGCCTCGGCCGACGTGCCCTTCACCAGGTCGCGCGTCTTCGGCAGCAGCGCGTTGGCGACGGCGACACCCTTGGTGAACGGCGCCATCGTGTCGCCGGCCAGGGAGTCGGAGAAGTCGGCGTACTCGTCCTTCAGGATGCCGACGGCCGCGGCTGCACGGCGCGTCGGCGGCGGCAGGTCGGCCACGGCCTGCGCGTAGTCGGCCTGCGCCTTGACCGCTTCCTGCGAGCGCGCACCGGACTTGCGGACGGCGTCCTCGTACTTCTTCTGTGCGTCCGACGCCTCGCCGAGCTTCGCGATCTGCGGGCCGAGCGCGATGCCCATCGCGGCCACCGCGACGGCGACGGTCCCGGCTCCGGCCGCGATCGGCGCCAGCGAGGCAGCGGCCGGAATCGCCGCGGGGGCGAGCAGCTTCGTGACCTTGCCGAGTTCCTCGACGGCCTTCCCGCCGGCGTCGGTGTCCCGCCGCAGCTGGGAGAGCTGGTTCCCCGCGTTCGTCGTGAAGGTGTTGAGCGAGTTGTTCGCGTCCCTCGTCGCGTCCCGGATCCGGTTCCGCAGCTGCTGCGCGTGGTGGCCGACGCTGTCGAAGATGTGGCTCAGACCATCCTGGCCGGTCAACAGGAAGTTCAGCGTGGGCATCGCTCACTCACCGCCTTCAGCAGCTGCTTGCCGGGACTGATGACGGTGCATCCACAGGATGAGCCCGAAGAAGTCAGGCAGCGTCAGACCGTCGACGACGTCAGGGGTGTAGTGGAGGAGGTAGCCGAAGAGGGCGAGCCACTCTCCTCGGACAACGTCGATGTCGGGGTCGAATTCGAGGGCGGGCTCGGCTGGTCCTCCGGCGGGGGCTCCTCGGCCTCCGCCTCTTTTGGGCCCTGCTGCATCTCAGCGATCAGCTGCTCGGCGTGCTCCGGGTCCGCGGCCACCTTGACGATCCGCTGGACGATAGCGGCCACCTGGTCGCGGGTCACGTCCGGGTCTGTGTCCACCACCCGGAACGCGTTCTCGACGTACTCGGTGACCTCGCGCCGGTCCATGCGGCTGGTCATCTCACCGATGAGCGGGTCGAAGTCGCCGTACCGAAGGGAGGGCTGGTCTCGCTTCTTCAGCACCCAGACGATGGCGCGCATCGCCTCGGGGTCGTCCGAGTCCAGCCCTTGCTCGACCTCGCCCCACTTCATGCCGGCCGTGCGCTGCACGATGGACGCCTCGGAGGTGCGGAGCGAGCGAGCGTCGTACTGCTGCGGCTCGCCGCCTTCGGGGGTGTAAACGATGATCACTCTGGTGCTCCTATTCCAGGTGACGGCGCACGTCGTCCACGACGCGCTCTACTTCACGGGTGATGCGGGGGGTGTGGGCGCGCACCGTCTTGTCCCACCACAAGGGGGTGGTGGTCTGCTGCACCCAGCGGCGTTTGTTGCCGAACACGGGGTGCCGCAGGCGGCCTTCGTGGAGGCGGTTCACCACGCCCATCGTGATGTCCGGCGGCAGCAGGTTCTTGTCCAGCCACACCCGGGCGCCCGGATTACCGGTGGTGCGGACCGAGATCCTCACGGCCCCGGCGATGCTCGCCCGCAGCGGGCGGGTCGTCGGCGACGGCCCGCCGCGCCCCCCGGACTTGCGTGCCTGCGAGGTGATGTTGAGGTTGCGGATGACGTCTTGCAGGTCGTCCCGCAGCGGCTCGGCCGCGCGCCGGATGCGGCGCTGCATGGACTGTCGGATGTTCTCGTGCCCGGCCCGGCGCAGCTGCCGCTGTAGCTCCAGCAGCTGGCCGGTGCCGACCACGCGGATGTCCCGCACCATGAGGTCACCTCACAGCGCGGTGTCGGTGCTCTGGTACTCGATCTTCGTGGCGTTGGTCCCGTCGAAGAGTCCGGTGAAGTTGAACGTCGGCTTCACCACGCCGAAGCCGTCGACAGCCGGCGGCCCCTCGTCCAGCTTGATCGCGGGGATGACGATCCGGAAAGTCTCGTCATAGGTGCTGGCGATGTTCGGGCCGATGAACTCCCACACCAGAGAGGTCGCCGCGTCAGAGGTGTGCAGGTCGTCCAGGGCCGTCGAGACGTAGTCCGTCTCAATGCTCCCTGTGATCTTGACCTGGTCGTTCTCGATCGGCTCCTTCTTCAGCCCGGCCTGCCCGGCGTAGAACCTCTCGACATCCTGCGGCCGCTCGATCTTGACGCTGACCTTACGGATGCCGTCGTGGGCCGTCTCCGAGGAGTACGTGCCGGTCTTGACGGCCATCTGCCCGAAGTGGAACGGGGACATGGGCGCATAGCTCGCCACCGCCAGTGTCTGCGTCTCGTCGCAGTCTTTGCTGTCGATCTCGAAGGTGGCCATCAGCATGCCGCCGACCTCGCACGAGAATTCCGCGCTGATGATCTTGCAGCCGACGAACGTCTTGTCCGTGACGACGCCCGTGGTCAGGGGCACACCCTTCTGGATCGTCAGGCTCTTGCCGGCCACGCTCGCCAGGGTGTGCGTCTGGAGGTAGGCCGTCGTCACGCCCTGCTGCACCGGGGTCACCGAAGTGCCCATGAGCCCTTGAAGCAGGAGGCCCATCGACTTGTTCGTGACCTCGATGTCGAACGAGCCAGAAGCCTCCTTGCGAGTCACCACGCGCCGCGCCGCCAGCGGCACAAGTCGGCCGGCAGCGATGCCAGCGGACTGCGCGGTCGTCTTCTTGAGGGCCAGGCCCTCCTTGGTGAACTCGATGAACTTGCTGGGGGCGACGAACGTCCCGTAGGTCGACTCGGCCGCGATGCCGAGCTGGGCGCCGAGCCCGGATCCGATCGCCATGGATCAGCCCTCCTTCTGCGGCGCCGACTTGGCCGCGGTCTTCTTGGCCGGAGCCGACTTCGCCGCCGGCTCCTCGACGGCCTCCCAGTTCGCGCTCTGGCAGACGTAGCCTTCGAACCTGTCGTCCGGTACCTCGACCACCTCGTCGGGGTGGACGACACGCTCGGGGCCGAGCTCGGGCACGGTCACCGGGTCCGCGCCCAGGTAGCGCACACGCGCCATGGGTCTCTCCCTCTCAGATCCGGGCGTGGCAGGTCACCGTGAACGCCAGGGCTGCCCGTGTGCCCTGGTCGGTGAAGTACTGGCGCAGCGACGCCCGTGTGAGGTGCGCCCACATCACGGCGCCGTTCAGGGTCGGCGCCTCGGGGTTCGGCCCGGTGGCGCGCAGCTCCTGCTCGACGACGCCGAGGATCTCGAAGGCCCGGCCGCGGACCGTGTTGAACCCGTCGTCGCCGGACCACACGTCGAGTACGCAGGCGATGCTGAAGTCCTCGTCACGGGTGCGAGCGCCAGCGCCGTTGAAGTTCTGCGCCGTCTCGGCGTCCTGGGCCTCGCCGCCGGACCAGCCGACCGCGAGGTAGTCCTGTGTGGCGACGTCGTTGGTCGGCATGCCGTCGATGACGGTGACGCCTTCCAGGGCGCTGGCTGCCTGGAGGATCGCGACGAGCGCGTTGATGGCGCCGGGGACGGCAGAGGTGGCCATCTATCCCACTCCCGGGGGAAGTCGGTCGGGGTCGAGCAGCTGCACGGCCCTGTTGGGGATCGCGAAGCCGAGGCCCGGGATGGGCTCGGTCACGTCGTAGTCGTCGACGCCGCGCTGCGGTCGGCCCGGTCCCTGCCGGGTCCGCCACAGGTGCTGGAGGATGATGCGCGCGGCACCGCGGATGTTCGCCGTCACCACCGAGCGGCCGACCACGTAGGTGAAGAGCAGAGGGCCGTAGAGGATGCCGCCGTCGATGCGGGTGACGATGCCGGTGTCGCCGTCCAGGTCCAGGTCGGCCACGTCGTAGGACGTGCCGCCGGTGACGAGCGCGGCGGCGCTGGTGAGTTCGACCGCCGGCGTCTGCGTCAGCAGCACCGACCGCGCGCTCTTGAACCGCACATGCTCGACGACCGTGCGGACCGCGACCGGCCCGACGAACTGCTCGACCGCGCGCGTGCACGCTTCGTTCCAGTCACGGATCTCGTCGTCGTCCGCGGTGTCGGTCTTCTTCAGGTGCGCCTTCGCTTCCCGCAGCGACAGGATGGTCGGCGGTACTGCCTCTCGCACGTCGAACGCGTCGGTGTAGGCGCCAGCGTTGATGCCGGTCGCGACCCAGCGCACGGAGTGCCGGCCGGGCTGCACGGTCGGATAGTCGTAGGCGTACTGCCCGGTCGCGGTCG
>JABFVJ010000185.1 GCA_013362835.1 Nonomuraea sp.
CGCGGCCTTCGCCGACCTGCTCCGCCGCGAACACGACCTGCTCTCCGGCCTCCAACCCGCCGACCGCCGCTCCCTCGCCTCCCTCCTTCGCCTGCTGCTCTCTCCCTTTGACTCTTCCCAATAACCTTTTTATTTTTTACGCGGTGTCGTGGTTGGCCGGACTCGCCGACGTTGGTCGGCGTCTGTCCAGCGCCGGTCGTGAAGGCTCACAGGGTTCTCGCCGTGACGAAGCGCTCTGTGGGCCTGCTTCTTCGCTGAACCCTGGCCCTCACGTCACGAGTGATCTCGGGACCGGCTCACCGTTCGTCCCTGCGCACGTCGACTCGTCCCTGCGCACGTCGACGAACACCTTCGCGTCGCATGGCCGCCCGCGTCCGCCTCCACCGACGATGGCGAGCGTCCGCCCTGCGCATGATGACGAGCCGTCCGCCTCCATGTCCGATGGTTAGCGGCTGCCTCGATGTTCGGATTGTGTGAGGCATGCATGGGTGCGGGCCCTGGGGCGTCCGCGGGAGGTGTTGATCGTCCTCCGGCCGTTTCAGCTGTTGGCGGGGGTTCGTGGTGGTTTGGGTGGGTTATTCGCCCAGGCGGTCGGCGGCTTCGAGCCATTCGGCTTCGATGGTGTCCTTCTGGGCGAGGACGTCGCGGAGCTGGGCGTCGAGGGAGCCCAGTTTGGCGTAGTCGCTGGCGGCTTCGGCCATGGCGGCGTGCAGGCGGGCCTCCTGGTCGCCCAGCTTGTCGAGCTGGCGTTCCAGGCGGTTGAGTTCCTTGCGGAGCTCCCGCTCCTCCTTGGCCGACAGGCCGGCCTTGGCCTCATCCTGTACGCCGGAAGGCGCCTGGCCCGTGGTCACGACCGTCGGCCCGGCGCTCGTCGTTCCGCTGCCCAGGCGGGCGGTCATGGCCGTGCCGGCGCTGCGGCGGTCGAGGTATTCGTCCACCCCGCCGGGCAGCAGCGCGAGCTTGCCGTCACCGAGCAGCGCCACGCACCGGTCGGTCACCCGCTCCAGGAAGTAGCGGTCGTGGCTCACCAGGATCAGCGTGCCGGGCCAGCCGTCGAGCAGGTCTTCGAGCTCGTTGAGCGTCTCGATGTCGAGGTCGTTGGTGGGCTCGTCGAGGAGCAGCACGTTGGGGTCGTCCATGAGGAGGCGCAGCAGCTGCAGCCGGCGCCGCTCGCCGCCGGACAGGTCGCCGATGACCTTCCACTGCGCGTCACCCTTGAAGCCGAGCCGCTCCAGCAGCTGGGACGCCGTCCACTCCCGCTTGCCGAGCTGGAGGTACTTGCGGATCTCCTCGACCGACTCCAGCACCCGCCGCGACGGATCGAGCTCGGTCAGCTCCTGCGACAGATGCGCGAGGCGTACGGTCTTGCCCCTGATCACACGGCCCGAGTCGGGCTTGACCGTGTCGGCGAGCAGCCGCAGCACCGACGACTTGCCCGACCCGTTGACGCCGATCAGGCCGACCCGGTCGCCCGGACCGAACTGCCACGTGCAGTGATCGAGCACCAGAGGCCCGCTGTCGGGGCCGCCCGCGTGCAGCGAGACGTCTTCGAGGTCGTAGACGGTCTTGCCGAGCCGCGCGGCCGCGAACCGCATCAGCTCGACGGTCTCGCGCGGCGGCGGCTCGTTGGCGATCAGGGCCTGCGCGGCGTCGATGCGGAACTTCGGCTTGGACGTGCGCGCGGGCGGGCCGCGGCGCAGCCAGGCGATCTCCTTGCGCATGAGGTTCTGGCGGCGCTCTTCGGCCGCCTGGGCGATGCGGGCCCGCTCGGCCTTGGCCAGCACGTACGCGGCGTAGCCGCCCTCGTAACGCTCCACCCGGCCGTCGACGACCTCCCAGGTGCGGGTGGAGACGGCGTCGAGGAACCAGCGGTCGTGGGTCACGACCACCAGGGCGCTCTTCCGCCCGGCCAGGTGGCCGGCCAGCCACGCGATGGCCTCGATGTCGAGGTGGTTGGTGGGCTCGTCCAGCATGACCAGGTCGTGGTCGTCGATGAGCAGCCGGGCCAGCGCCGTGCGCCTGCGCTCGCCGCCGGAGAGGGCGGCGGCCTTGGCGGTGAGGTCGAGGTCGCCGATCAGGTTCGCCAGGATCTCGCGAACCCGCTGGTCACCGGCCCATTCATGCTCAGCCCGCGCGCCGAGGACGAGCTCGCTCACGGTGGCGTCGGGGTCGAGGGTGTCCTGCTGGGACAGGAACCCGACCCGCAGTCCGCGCGTGTGGGTGACCCGGCCGCTGTCGGGACGCACATCGCCGGCGATGACGGACATCAGGGTCGTCTTACCGCCCCCGTTGCGGCCGACGACGCCGATGCGCTCCCCGGCCTCGACGCCCAGGGACACGTCGCTGAGGAGCGGCTTCGGCCCGTAGGCGTGAGTGACGGACTCAAGGTTGACCAGATTCATGACATGTCCAGGGTATCGGTCTCCCCACCCGACTCCCGCCGCCTGCAACTCCCTTGATCGC
>JABFVJ010000077.1 GCA_013362835.1 Nonomuraea sp.
AGGGCCACCCGGGTGGCGATGGCGCCCACGAAGTCGCGGTCGAAGGCGTCGTAGTGGGGGCTGCGCCGGTCGGTCAGGTTGGACAGGCCGAGGTACATCAGGCCCAGGGTCTCGCCGCGCACCAGCAGGGGGGCGACGATGGCCGAGGTCATGCCGATCTCACCGGCGAGGCGCGCGCTGCCCTCGTGGGGCATCGGGTAGCTGGTGGTGGAGAAGTCTTCGACGAGGATGGTCTCCTGGCGGCGGAGCGCGGTGTCGGCGTAGTGGCCGGAGGGGTAGCGGATCTCCGCGCCCACCGGCTTCCATGTTCCCGCGGGCGGGGCCCACCCCTGCACGTGTTCGGACACCCGGCGGACGAGCCGGTCGCCCTCCATGAGCTCGATGAAGCAGTGGTCGGCGAACTGCGGGACGAGCATCTCGGCGACGCGCTTGAGCGTCTCCTCGACGTAGAGGGAGCCCGCCAGCCGCTCCCCGATGCGTTCGAGGAGGCCGAACCGGTCCTTCTCGCGCTCGTTGCTGCGCAGCGCCTCGCGGGCGAGGATGACGATGCCGGTGACCGAGCCCGAAGGGTGGCGCAGCGGCACCGCCTGGGCGCGTACGTAGACGATGGTGCCGTCGCCGCGCCTGACGTCGAACGTGCCCTCCCACACGCCGCCCTTGAGCACGTGTTTGGCGAGCTCGACCGCGAGCGGATGGTCCTTCTCCATGATCCCGAGGGACAGGACGGACGCCTCGCGCGACGGCGACTTGCCGGGACGGCCGAACAGCTGCTCGGCGAACGGATTCCAGTAGAGGAGATTGCTGAAGCGGTCTGTCACGACCACGGCCATTTCGGCATGGTCCAGAACGGACCCGGCACCAAGGTGATCAGCCGTTTCTTGTGACAGATCCCCCCATCGCTTCATCCGGAGACCACTCCTTGGGGTGGCTTGTGCGCACAGCGGACCACGGGCGCTCCTGCAACAGTCTTGGCCAGGGGAGAGTGGAGGGCCTCCCAAGAGGGATTCAACCAAGTGGCTGCGCGCGCGTCAGCGCTTGGAGACAAAAACGTGCGCGGCAACGTCACGCGGAAGCTCCGCGGGAGTGTCGTTCGCGTCACCGTCACCTGTCACCCGCACACCGTCGTCGCTCGCCGCGAGCGTCACCTCGCGTCCGGGTTGTATCCCAACTTGCTTGAGTTTAAGCATCACAGCAGGATCGCTTTGCACTTGTTCGCTGATCCGGCGCACGACGACCGGAATGTCCCTCGGGCCTGCCGCGTCGGACATGGACGTCAGGACGTTGGCGACGCCCTCGGCCACCTCCGTGGCCCCCAGCTCGGCCAGCCCGGGGATGGGGTTGCCGTGGGGGCAGACGGTCGGGTTGTCGAGCAGGGTCACCAGGCGGGACTCCACCGACTCCGACATGACGTGCTCCCAGCGGCACGCCTCGATGTGCACCTCTTCCCAGGGAAGGCCGATCACCTGGGTGAGCAGGCATTCGGCGAGACGGTGCTTGCGCATCACGCGCGTGGCGAGCGTGCGGCCCAGGTCGGTCATCGACAGGTGCCGGTCGCCCTCGACGCGGACGAGGCCGTCGCGCTCCATGCGGGCGACGGTCTGGCTCACGGTGGGGCCGCTCTGCTGGAGGCGCTCCGCGATGCGGGCGCGAAGGGGGACGATGCCCTCCTCTTCGAGCTCGTAAATCGTGCGGAGATACATCTCCGTCGTGTCGATCAGGCCGTGTGCGGTCAAGGCTCCTCCCAACTGAAATGCTACGCCGGTCGCGGCGGGGACTGAGCCCGACGTCTTCGGGCACAGAAGTCACAGGAACCCTATTGGGAGAACGACCGACGATGGTTAAGGACGGCAACAACGGAGCGGCCGAGTTCCTTCCCGACCGCCTCGACCTCGGCTCCCTGCGCGGCGCCGCCGCCCGCTGCGAGGGCTGCGACCTGTACGCCGACGCCACCCAGACGGTGTTCGGCGAGGGCCCGGAGCGGGCCACGTTCATGTTGGTGGGCGAGCAGCCGGGAGACCGGGAGGACCTGGAGGGCCGTCCGTTCGTGGGGCCGGCGGGGCGCGTACTGGACAGAGGGCTGGAAGAAGCCGGAATCGAGCGGGACTCCGTTTATTTGACAAACGCCGTCAAACACTTCTCATTCACCCCGCGCGGCAAGAGAAGAATTCACCAGAAGCCCACGGTCGCCGAGATCGACGCGTGCCGGCCCTGGCTCGACGCCGAGCTGGCCCTGGTGCGGCCCGAGGTCGTCGTGGTGCTCGGCGCGACGGCGGCGAGGTCGCTGCTGGGGCCGTCGTTCAAGCTGACGCGGCACAGGGGCGAGCCGGTGCCGCTCGGCGACGCGCTCGCGGTGGCCACCCTGCACCCGTCGGCGGTGCTGCGCTCCCCCGACAGGGACGCGGCCTACGCGGGCTTCTTGTCCGACCTCAAGGCCGCGGCGCGGGTGCCCGAGCGGTAGT
>JABFVJ010000032.1 GCA_013362835.1 Nonomuraea sp.
CCTGGCCGCCGTGTCCGCGCTGGTCAGCCGGGCGGCCGAGGCCGGCGACCCGATGGCCGTCAAGGTCGCGGACGAGGCCGCCGACCTCCTGGTGTCCACCCTGCGGCGGGTCCACGACAAAGGACCGGTGGTGCTCGCGGGCAGCGTGCTGACCAGCGAGGGCCCGGTGCGCCGGGCCGTGCTGGCGCGCCTTTCCGGCGAGCGGGTGACGACGGCGCGCGACGCGGCGGGCGCGGCCGCCTGGCTCGCGGCCCGCGACCTGCTGTCCGACGACGACAGCCGGGCGCTGCACGCCGCCTTCACGCTCAGCCCTTGACCGCCCCCGCCGTCATGCCCGTGCCCACGCGGCGCTGCAGGAACAGGAAGAGCAGCAGCGCCGGCAGCGCGAACAGGCTGGCGGCGGCCATGGTCGCGCCCCAGTCGGTGCCGAACACGTCGCGGAAGGACGACAGCCAGACGGGCAGCGTCCTGCGCGACTGATCCTTGATGATCAGCACGTTCACGAAGGCGAACTCGTTCCACGCGGTGATGAAGCCGAACAGGGAGGTCGCCATCAGGCCCGGCGCGAGCAGCGGGAACACCACCCGCCGGAACGCCGCCGTACGGCTGCAGCCGTCCACCTGCGCCGCCTCCTCCAGCTCCAGCGGGATAGCGGCGAGGAACCCGCGCAGCGTCACGATCGTGAACGGCAGCGTGATCATGAAGTAGACGCCGGTCAGCATGGCCAGCGAGTCCAGCAGTTCGGTGTCCCTGGCGATGATGAACACCGGCACCAGCAGCGCCTCCCACGGCGCCATCTGCGCGGCGAACACCGCCACCACGAACACCCCTCTCCCCCGCCACCGCATCCTGGACACCGCGAACGCCGCCAGCAGCGACACCACCAGCGCGAGCAGCACCGCGACGACCGTGACGACCAGGCTGTTGCGCCAGTACGTCCAGAACGACGGCGCGTTGATCGCGGTGACGAAATGGTCGAGGGTGGGGTGCGCGGGCCAGAACGTCGGGGTCTCGGACTGGATGTCGGCCGTCGGCTTGAACGCGGTCAGGAACATCCAGTAGACCGGGAAGATCATCATGACGAACACGACGACCGCCGCCGCGTTGAGCGCGAACCGCCTCACTGACGCACCATCCTTCGCAGGTTGCTGACCAGGGCGACGGCCAGGATGACGACCGTGAGCATGGCCACGGCCGAGCCCAGGTCGTACCGGTGCAGCACGCGGGCGATCTTGAACGCGTACACCGGCAGGGTCGTCGTGGCGTTGTCCGGGCCGCCCTGGCTGAGCACCCAGATCTGCGGGAAACACTTGGCGGTCCAGATCACCTCCAGCGAGGCGACCAGGGCGAACAGCTGCCGCAACATCGGCACGGTGATGCGGGTGAACACCTGCCAGCCGGTGCCGCCGTCGATCCTGGCGGACTCGTACAGCTCGGCGGGGATCGTGGTCAGGCCCGCGTAGAGCGTGAGCGCGGCGAACGGCACCGACTGCCACACGACCAGGAGCACCAGCACGGCGAACGTGGCGTTGCCGTCGGCGAACCAGGTGTAGCCGCGGAAGGAGTCGAGGCCGAGCGTGACCAGCAGCCAGTTGACCACGCCCAGCTCCGACTGGAACAGCCACTGGAAGACCGTGGTCGCCGCGATGATCGGGGTGGCCCAGGCCAGGGCCAGCGCGCTCATCACGGCCAGGCGCAGGGCGCGGCGCAGGCGTACGAGCATGAGGGCGACCGCCGTGGACAGGACCACGATGAGCACGACGTTGATCGCGGTCCACACGAGCGTGCGCAGGAGCACCTGCCAGAACTCCGTGCCCGACAGCAGCTCGGCGTAGTTGTCCAGGCCGACGAAGGCGGCTCCGCCCCTGATCAGCTCGCCCATGCGGAAGTGCTGGAAGGAGATCACCGCCGCCTTGAGCAGCGGATAGAGCAGGAGGAAGGCCCCACCCGCCACCGCGGGCGCGATGAGCAGGTAGGGCCAGAGGGAGCGGTCGCGCATCAGGATCCGCTGTTCAGGGTCGTGGTGATCGACTCCGAGACCTTCCTGGCCTCCGTCGCGGGGTCGCCGCCGGTGAGCACGGCCGTCATGTACTGCTTGATCACCGAGGTGGCCTCGACGGCGGCCCAGTTGGGGGTGTTCGGGGTGGCCCGGCCGTTGGCCGCGGCGGTGGCCATCGCCGCCGTGCCCTCCTCGCCGGACAGCACGCCCGCGAGGGACGTACGGTTCGGCACGAAGCTCATCGCCTTGGCCAGCTCGGTCTGGAACTGCTCACCCGCCAGGGCCTTGACCAGCTCGTACGCCTCGTCCTGCCGCTTGGAGGCGACCGGGACGATCAGGTCGGAGCCGCCGGTGAAGACCGCGCCCGGCTTGTCGGCCGCCTTGCCCGGGACGGGGAAGTAGCCGATCTTGTCCTTCATGCCCGCGTCGACCTCCAGCACGCGGGCCGCGAT
>JABFVJ010000131.1 GCA_013362835.1 Nonomuraea sp.
CTGTCGGTCGAGGAGGGCCTTGCCGCCTTCGACGCCGGTCTGACCAGCGGAGCGGCGACGCTGGTGCCGCTGCGGGTGGACACGACGGCGCTGCGCTCGCGCGCCGAGAGCCTGCCGGCGCTCCTGCGCGGCCTGGTGCGCGCCCCTGCACGACGGGCGGCACGGGCGGGCGGTTCGGCGCTCGCGCAGCGGCTCGCCGGAGCGGACGAGACCCGACGCCTGGAGATCGTGCTGGAGGCGGTGCGGCAGGAGGTCGCGACCGTGCTCGGGCACGCGTCGGCGTCGGCCATCCAGCCGGACCGGGCCTTCCAGGAGCTGGGCTTCGACTCGCTGACCGCGGTCGAGCTGCGCAACAGGCTGATGGCGGTCGCGGGGCTGCGGCTGCCGGCGACGCTGGTCTTCGACTACCCGAACGCGCGGTCGGTGGCCGAGTACTTGGCCGGGGAGCTCAGCGGTGAGGCGGCGGCCGGAGCGGTCGCCGTCACCCGGGCGGCATCCGACGACGAGCCGATCGCGATCGTGGGCATGGCCTGCCGCTACCCGGGCGGCGTGTTGTCGCCGGAGGACCTGTGGCAGCTCGTCGTGTCCGGCACGGACGCCATCGGCGAGTTCCCCACCGACCGCGGCTGGGACCTGGACAAGCTCTACGACCCCGATCCCGACACCCGCGGCACCTCCTACGTACGGCACGGCGGCTTCCTGTATGACGCGGCGGAGTTCGACCCGGGCTTCTTCGGGATCAGCCCGCGTGAGGCCCTGGCGATGGATCCGCAGCAGCGTCTGCTGCTGGAAACCTCGTGGGAGGCCATCGAGCGTGCCGGGATCCGCCTGAACCAGCTGCGCGGCAGCCGTACCGGCGTGTTCACGGGCGTGATGTACCACGACTACACCTCCCAGCTGACGGTGATCCCGGACGAGCTGGAAGGGCTGATCGGCACCGGCAACTCGGGCAGCGTCGCCTCGGGACGGGTGTCGTACACCTTCGGCCTGGAGGGCCCGGCGGTCACCGTCGACACGGCCTGCTCCTCGTCGCTGGTGGCCCTGCACCTGGCGGTGCAGGCGCTGCGGGCCGGTGAGTGCGATCTGGCCCTGGCCGGAGGCGTCACGGTGATGGCGACCCCCGGCACCTTCATCGAGTTCTGCCGCCAGCGCGGCCTGTCCGTCGACGGCCGCTGCAAGGCCTTCTCTGCCGGGGCCGACGGCGCGGGCTGGAGCGAGGGCGTGGGCATGCTGCTGGTCGAGCGGCTGTCGGACGCCCAGCGCAACGGCCACCAGATCCTCGCCGTGGTGCGCGGCAGCGCGGTCAACCAGGACGGCGCCAGCAACGGTCTGACGGCGCCGAACGGTCCTTCGCAGCAGCGGGTGATCCGTCAGGCGCTGGCCAACGCGGGCCTGTCGCCCGCCGACGTCGACGCCATCGAGGCGCACGGCACCGGCACCCCGCTGGGCGACCCGATCGAGGCGCAGGCGCTGATCGCGACCTACGGCCAGGACCGGGACCTGCCCGTCTGGCTGGGTTCCATCAAGTCGAACCTGGGCCACACCCAGGCGGCCGCGGGCGCGGCGGGTGTGATCAAGATGGTGATGGCGATGCGCCACGGCGTGTTGCCGCAGACGTTGCACGTGGACGAGCCCAGCCCGCACGTCGAGTGGTCGGCCGGGGCGGTGGAACTCCTCACCGAGCCCAGGCCGTGGCAGGCGGGCGAGCACCCGCGCCGCGCCGCCGTCTCGTCCTTCGGGGTCAGCGGCACCAACGCGCACGTGGTCCTGGAGGAGGCTCCCGCGCCGGCCCCCGCGAAGTCCGGGGCGGCAGCCGAGCTGCCGGTGGTGCCGTGGGCGTTGTCGGCCAAGTCCGGCGAGGCGCTGCGCGACCAGGCCGGGCGACTGGCGGCCTGGGCGGAGGCGGGCGGCCCCGCCGACGCCGACGTCGCCCACTCGCTGGCCACCTCCCGGTCGGTGTTCGACCATCGTGCGGTGGTCATCGGCGCCGACCGCGCCGAACTGCTGTCCGCCACAGCGGCACTGGCCGAAGGCGGCGTCAGCGGCGCGGTCGTCACCGGCGCGGCCACCGGCGACGGCAAGACCGTCTTCGTCTTCCCCGGCCAGGGCTCGCAATGGCTGGGCATGGGCGTGGAACTGCTGGACTCCTCCCCGGTCTTCGCCCAGCGCATGACCGAATGCGAGATGGCGCTCGCCCCGTTCGTGGACTGGTCGCTGACCGGCGTGCTGCGCGGCGAGGACGGCCAGCCCGGCTTCGACCGGGTCGACGTCGTCCAGCCGGTCCTGTGGGCGATGATGGTCTCCCTGGCCGCCGTGTGGCAGTCGGTCGGGGTCAAGCCGGCCGCGGTGATCGGCCATTCCCAGGGTGAGATCGCGGCTGCCGTGGTGGCCGGGGCGTTGTCGTTGGAGGACGGCGCCCGGGTGGTGGCGTTGCGGAGCCAGGCGATC
>JABFVJ010000320.1 GCA_013362835.1 Nonomuraea sp.
CGGACACCGGCCGGGCACGCTCGCATCCGGTCCCGGGACGCCCGCCGGACCGAGGCCGGGGCTGGGGCGGCTGGTCGCCGAGGGCGTACGACTCGGCCGAGACCCCGGCGTCGCGCTGTCGTACGCGGCGTCCTTCGTGGCGCGGGCCGACCTCGCGCTCGTGGCGAGCTTCCTGTCGTTGTGGATCGTGGACTACGCCAAGGACGTGCGCGGCCTGTCCGCCACCGAGGCGCTGGCCAAGAGCGGCGCCATCGTGGGCGTGGCGTACCTGGTGATCGTGGTGGGCGCGCCGCTGTTCGGCTGGCTGGGCGACCGCATGAGGCGGCAGGACGTGGTGATACTCGCCCAGGCGCTCGCCGCGGCCGCGTACCTGTCGAGCCTGCTGGTCAGCGACCCGCTCGGGCCGGGGATGATGCTGGTGGCCGCCGCGATCGGGCTGGGCGAGATCGGCGTCATCACGACGGCGGGCCCGCTGCTGGCCCAGCAGGTGCCGGCCCGGTTCCGCGGGTCCAGCTTCGGGGTGCAGACGCTCTGCGGCGCGATCGGGATCTTCGTCATCTCCGGGGTCGGCGGCTGGCTCTACGACCTGTGGCGGCCCGCCGCGCCGTTCGCGCTGTCCGGCGCGTGCGGGCTGCTGGTCGCGCTGTTCGGCCTGGCCGTACGGCGTCGCGTCACCCCCCACCCGGAGACCGCCCCCGACCTCGCGGCGGACTGGAACGCCTGAGCGCCACGGTTGAACCGGCCCGAAGGAGGAAAGGGATGAGGGTGGACCATCTGGAACGTCACCCCCTTCCCGGCGCTGAGGCGCGCGGCAGCGACGACACGGCCTGAAAGCTCCGGCGCGCGGCCGCGACGACGCGGCTTGAAGACCCGGTCTGAAGACGCGCCCTGAAACGCGGGCCGCCGGGGACGGGCGATGAGTTTTGTCAGTGGCGCCGGTCATTCTGTACATGACCGCAACTTCCTCTGAGACCGAAGGCTGGGAGACCGGCCATGGCCGTCTTTCCCCCGACCCCGATCGAGGTACCGTGTCCCGCTCACAGCTCGACTCGCCCGCCAAGCCCGCGGCCGTCTCCCCCGGCCGCACGCCGGCCGTGATCCGGCTGCTGGTGCTGGCCACGTTCGTGGTCATTCTCAACGAGACGATCATGATCAACGCGATCCCCCGGCTGATGACCGCCCTGAGCATCACCGAGCAGACCGCGCAGTGGCTCTCGACCGCCTTCATGCTGACCATGGCCGCCGTCATCCCGGTCACCGGCTGGTTCCTGCAGCGGGTGACCACCCGCACGGCCTACGCGACGGCGATGGGCCTGTTCCTGCTCGGCACGGCCTTGGCCATCGTCGCGCCGACGTTCGAGGTGCTGCTCGGCGCCCGCATCGTCCAGGCGTCCGGCACGGCCGTGATGATGCCGCTGCTGATGACGACGCTGATGCAGGTGGTGCCCGAGGAGGACCGCGGCCGGGTGATGGGCAACGTCTCCCTGGCCATTTCGGTCGCGCCCGCGATGGGGCCGACGGTCTCGGGGCTGATCCTCCAGTTCGGGTCGTGGCGCCTGCTGTTCGCCGTGGTGCTGCCCATCGCCGCCCTGATCACGTGGCTCGGCCTGAAGCAGCTGGAAAACGTCGGCGAGCCCCGGTTCGGCCCCATCGACTGGTTCAGCGTGGTGGCCGCCGCGGCCGGCTTCGGCGGCCTGGTCTACGGGCTCAGCCGGTTCGAGGGCGGCGACGTGCGCGTGGCCGCCGCGATCGTGGCGGCCGGGCTGGTCCTGATCGCCGTCTTCGTCCTGCGCCAGCTGGCGCTGCAGAGGCGCGGCGTGCCGCTGCTAGACCTGCGCAGCTTCCGCCACCGCAGCTACACGGTCGCGTTGATCATGATGTCGGTGGCGTTCATGGCGATGCTGGGCTCGATGATCCTGCTGCCGCTCTACCTGCAGAGCGTCCGCGGGCTCAGCGCCCTGGAGACCGGCCTCCTCGTGATGCCGGGCGGCCTCGCGATGGGGCTGCTCGGCCCGACGGTCGGCCGCCTGTTCGACAAGTTCGGCGGCCGGGTGCTGGTCGTCCCGGGCGCGATCGGCATCATGATCTCGCTCGCCGGCTTCACGCAGGTCTCGATGACCATGCCCTACTGGCAGGTCCTCGGCCTCCACGCGCTGCTGATGGTGAGCCTGGCCCTGACCTTCACCCCGGTGTTCACCCTCGGGCTCGGCGCGCTGCCGCCGAGCCTCTACTCCCACGGCAGCTCGATCCTGAGCACGCTGCAGCAGGTCGCCGCGGCCTTCGGCACCGCGCTCGTGATCACCGTGATGAGCGCCCGCGCCGACGCCCTCCGCTCCGCGGGGGCCACCGAGGCGTTCGCGAGCCTCGGCGGCATGCGGCTGGCCTTCGTCATCGGCGCGGTGCTGTCCGTGGCCGTGGTCGCCACGGCCCTGCTCCTCCCGGCCCG
>JABFVJ010000120.1 GCA_013362835.1 Nonomuraea sp.
TCCAGGCAGCCAAGGCGGGCGTCACCACGGCCCGTGCCGCCGACCAGGAGGCCCAGCGTTCCGTGGCCGCCCTGGCCGCCCGCCGCGACGCCCTGGAGCTGGGGCTCGCCAAGGGTGACGGCGGCGCGGCGCTGCTCGACGCCGACCTGGCCGGGGTGCTGGGGCCGCTGGCCGCGTCCATGCAGGTCACGCCGGGGGCGGAGCTGGCCGTCGCGGCCGTGCTCGGTCCGGTCGCCGAGGCCGTCATGGTCAAGACGCTCGACACCGCGGTCGAGGCGCTCGACCTGCTGAGGAGCACCGACGCCGGCCAGGTGACGCTCCTCGTGGCGCTGCCGGGCGGCGGGGTTTCGGACAACCCGGACGACTTCGAGGTTGCGCACTCCCCGGTGGCCTCCCCCGCGAGGGCGGACGCGCCCGAAGGGGCTCGGTGGGTGGCGGATCTGGTCAGCGTGCCCGATCATCTGCGGCCCGCGCTCGACCACGTGCTCGCGGGCGTCGTCGTGGCCGACGGGCTCGACACGGCGCGTGAGCTGGTCGAGCGGCGTCCCGAGCTGCGGGTGGTGACCCTGGCGGGCGACGTGCTGGGCGCGCACGTGGCCGCCGGCGGGGCCGCGAGCGGCATGTCGGTGCTCCAGGTGCGGGCGGCGTTCGACCAGGCCGTCCACGACCTGGGGGAGGCCGAGGCCACGGCCGAGGAGACCGCGCTGGCCCTTGAGGGGGCGATCGAGGCCGAGCAGGCCGCGCAGACCGCCGTCGAGGCGGCCCAGGCGCACGTCAACGAGGCCCAGAGCGCGGTCACCACGGCCCAGGCCGGCGTGAGCGCCGCCCAGGGCGCGCTCGACCAGGTCAGGGCCCGCCAGCGCGAGGCCGACCAGCGCAACGCGGCGGCGGCCAGGCGCCTGGCCCAGCTGGAGGCCGCCGCGCACGCCGCGCACGCCGAGGCCGAACGCCACGCCCAGAGCGTCACGGCCGCCCAGGGCGCCCGCACGGAAGGGCTGGAGGAGCTGGCCGAGCTGGAAGTCCGGCTGGCCGAGGCCGAATACGCCCAGGAGCTGGAGACCGAGCCCACCACCGACCTGCGCGACGACCTGGCCGCCGGGTGCGAGACGGCCAGGCAGCGCGAGATGGACATCCGCCTCCAGGTGCGCACCGCCGAGGAGCGCGTAAGGGGCATCGAGGGCCGCGCCGACGGCCTCGTGCGGGCGGCGCAGCGCGAGCGTCAGGAACGCGCCCAGGCCGCCGCTCAGCGCGCCAGGCGCAGGAGGCAGGCCGCGGTGGCCGAGGCCGTCAGCGCGGGCGCCAAGCGCGTGCTCGGGGCGCTCGCGGCCTCGATCCAGCTCGCCTCCAGGGAGCGCGACGACGCCGACCTGGCCAGGGTCGCGATCGACGCCGAGCTCAAGCAGGTCCGCGTGCACGTGCGGGAGCTGGGTCAGGAGCTCGACAAGCTGGTCAACCGCGTCCACGGGAGCGAGGTGGCCCGTACCGAGCAGCGGCTGCGCCTGGAGCAGCTGGAGCAGCGGGCGCTGGAGGAGTTCGGCGTCGAGGTCGAGTCGCTGGTCTCCGAGTACGGCCCCGACGCCCCCGTGCCCGGCGACCCGCCGGTGCCGTACGTACGCGAGGAGCAGGAGAAGCGGGCCAGGGCCGCCGAGCGGCAGATGAACCAGCTCGGCAAGGTCAACCCCCTCGCGCTGGAGGAGTTCGCCGCGCTGGAGGAGCGCCACGCCTTCCTCACCTCGCAGCTCGAAGACCTCAAGAAGACCAGGCGCGACCTGATGACCGTGGTCAAGGAGGTCGACGACCGGGTCGAGCAGATGTTCTCCTCGGCCTACGAGGACGTCGCGCGCGAGTTCGAGCAGATCTTCACCAGGGTGTTCCCCGGCGGCGACGGCCGGTTGGTGCTCACCGAGCCCACCGACATGCTCACCACGGGCATCGAGGTCGAGGCCAGGCCGCCGGGCAAGAAGGTCAAGCGGCTGTCGCTGCTGTCGGGCGGCGAGCGCTCGCTGACCGCGGTGGCGTTCCTGATCTCCATCTTCAAGGCGCGGCCCTCGCCGTTCTACGTGATGGACGAGGTCGAGGCCGCGCTCGACGACACCAACACGCAGCGGCTGCTGACCCTGTTCGAGGAGCTGCGGCAGAGTTCGCAGCTCATCGTCATCACCCACAACAAGCGCACGATGGAGATCGCCGACGCCCTCTACGGCGTGTCGATGCGGGGCGACGGCGTGACGCAGGTGGTCAGCCAGCGGTTGCGGGAGCGCGAATCGGCCTGATCCGGCCTGTCATCATCCGTGTGCCTTGGGCATGACCATGCCGGTCGATCTGGAAAACTGACATCTTGTGGATGGTTACCTCGGCGTCATAGTGATCGTGGTCGTCGTCGCCCTGTTGGCGGCCGGCGGCCTCTTCCTGCTGTTCAGGCCGGGTGGCAAGGCGGCGCCGCCGCCCGTGCTCCCGCCGGAGGCGCCGCCGCTCCCCGAGGAGGAGAAGCGGCCCGCCGGGGAGGTGGAGGAGGCCGACGGCGCGGTCACCACGCTCCCGCCGCCCGCCAAGCCGGCCGAGCCGATGGTGGTCGCGCCCGAGATCGAGGTGCCGCCGCCGTCCGCGGGCCGGATGGTGCGGCTGCGCTCGCGTCTCGCGCGTTCGCAGAGCGCGCTCGGCCGCGGCCTGCTGGAGCTGCTGTCCCGCGACCGGCTCGACGACGAGGTCTGGGACGAGATCGAGGAGCGCCTGATCACCGCCGACGTGGGCGTCGCGCCCACCCAGGCGATGGTCGAGGAGCTGCGCACCAAGGTCAAGGTGCTGGGCAGCCGTAACCCGCAGGAGGTGCGCGCCCTGCTGCGCGAGCAGCTGCTCGCCCAGGTCAACCCCGACCTCGACCGTACGCTGCATGTGGGGAAGCACGGCGAGCGGCCAGCGGTCGTCCTCGTCGTGGGCGTCAACGGCACCGGCAAGACCACCACCACGGGCAAGCTCGCGCGTTCGCTCATCGGCGACGGCAAGAAGGTCGTGCTCGGCGCGGCCGACACCTTCCGCGCGGCGGCCGCCGACCAGCTGCAGACCTGGGGCGACCGGGTCGGCGCCGACACCGTGCGCGGCCCCGAGGGCGGCGACCCGGCCTCGGTGGCCTTCGACGCCACCGCCAAGGGCATCGAGGAGAAGGCCGACGTCGTCATCGTCGACACGGCCGGCCGCCTGCACACCAAGACCGGGCTGATGGACGAGCTCGGCAAGGTCAAGCGGGTCATCGAGAAGAAGGCCACGGTCGACGAGGTGCTGCTCGTGCTCGACGCCACCACCGGCCAGAACGGCATGCGCCAGGCGCAGGTGTTCGCCGAGGTGGTCAACATCACGGGCATCGCGCTCACCAAGCTCGACGGCACGGCCAAGGGCGGCATCGTGATCTCGGTGCAGCGCGAGCTCGGTGTGCCGGTCAAGCTCGTGGGGCTGGGCGAGGGGCCCGACGATCTGGCGCCGTTCGATCCCGAGGTGTTCGTGGACGCGATTCTGGGCGACTGACTTTTACGGATGTGTCGTAATTCCTGGTGAAATAGCCCTTACCAGAAAAGTCTTGAGTGACGACTTGGCTTTGTGCTGACATTGTTCGGGTCATCCGCGATCATCGGAGGGGTAGCCCATGAAGAAGATTGTCGTTCATCGTCCCGGCACTGTCAGGCCGTCTACGCTCGCCTCGCCGCGACACACTCCTTGACCTGTGGCTGGGTCGGCGTTTCCGCGTGGGAACGCCGACCGGTGGGAGGGGAGATCCCGTGAGGACGCTCGTCCTTGACGCGGATCGCAGGATCGCCGGCCCGTACACGCTGGCCGCCGGGCTGCTCGATGTTCTCGTTCCCGAGGCGCTCGGCCGGCGGCCCGAGCTGGTGGCCGCCCATGACGTCGAGCTCCGGGTGGCGGCGCCGCGCCTGCGCGGGGTGGTGCCCGTCCGGAGGCGTTCGCTGGCCGACGAGCTACCGAGGGCCCAGCGCATCCTCATCCCCGGCCTGCGTCGCAGTCTCAGGATCGCCAACGGGCTGGCGGAGTTCGTCCGCGGACAGCTGGCGGAGGAGGGGCCGCTCACGCTCGTCGCCGCCAACCTCGGTGAGGCCGATCACACCGACGCCGAGCTGGTCGAGGTGTTACGGCGCCGGGTCGGGCCCGATCTGCTGCGGATCGAGGAGGGGCCGTCGAAGCCGGGCGACGGGCCGTTGTGCGCGGACTTCGGCCGCTTCCGCGACGAGGGTTTCCACCACGCCATGGCCGAGTCGGGGCTGGAGGCGCTGCGCGGGATGGCGTACGAGGACGGGCCCGAGGAGCGGCGGACGCTCGTGCAGCGCGTCGGGGCCGCACTGGAGGCCGTCGAGCGCGAGGAGGAGGCCCGCCAGCTCTACGACCGGGCCAGACGCGAGAGCACCGACCCCAAGCACCGCGCCACGATCGCGTACGCCACCGCCATGATCCTCGTACGCCACCACGACCCCGCCCGCCGCGACCCCGACGAGGCGATGGCGTGGATCAACGAGGCCGTCACGATCACGTCCCTGCTGCCCGACCCCCGCGAACGCGCCTTCCACCTCGGGTTCGACCTCAACGGCAAGGCCCTGGTCGAGCTGCGGGCCGGCCGCGCCGAGGCCGCCCTTGACCTGGTGGAGCAGGCCATCACGCTGGCCGACGAGCACCTGGCCGGCGAGCACCCGGTGCACCGGCTGGTGCTGCGCGCCAACCGGGCCCAGCTCATGGCCCACTTCGGCCGGCACGACGAGGCGCTGGCCGACTACACCGCCGTCATCGAGGCCGACCCCGGCTACCCCGACCACTACCTCGACCGGGGCAACCTGCTGCACAAGCTGGGCCGCCCGGCCGAGGCCCTCGCCGACTACGAGGCCGTGATCCGGCTCAGCCCGCCCTTCCCCGAGGCGTACTACAACCGCTCGGAGCTGCGGTTCGCGGCCGGCGACCTCGAAGGCGCCCGCGCCGACCTGGACCACACGCTGGAGCTCGACCCCGGCTTCGCCCCCGCGTACGCCAACAGGTGCGGCCTCGCCGTCCTCGGCGGCGAGTACGAGCAGGCCAGGCAGGACGTGGAACGCGGGCTGGCGCTCCGGCCGCGCGACGCGTACCTGCTGTGCGTGCTCGGCCAGGTGGAGATGGGCCAGGGCCACTACCCGGAGGCGCGGCTCGCCTTCGACGCCGCGCTGGAGATCGACCCCGACCTCGCCGCCGCCTGGGGCAACCGGGCCGAGCTGGCCTTCGAGCGCGGTGACCGCGACGGCGCCCTGTCCGACCTGACCCGCGCGCTGAAGCTGACGGAGAGCGCCGAGCTGCTGTTCAACAGGTCGGTGGTGTACCGGGCGCTGGGAAGGCCGGAGGAGGCCAGGCAGGACCTGCTCAGGGCGGCCGAGCTGGCCCCGGACGATCAGGACGTCGGGCGGGCGCTGGCCGAGGGATGAGCGATGGGCGGCCGGTACTGGCTCCTGCTGGGGGCCTTCCTCGCCTCCTCGCTCGGCACCTGGGTCTACCGGCTGGCGCTGCCGCTGCTCGTCTACGACCTGACCGGGTCGGCGCTCGGCACGGGGCTGGTGTACGTGATCGAGTACCTGCCGTACCTGGCGCTGGGGATGATCGGCGGAGTGATCGCCGACCGGTACGACCGGCGGCGGGTGCTCGTGCTGGGCGACCTCGTGTCCGGGGCCGTGACGGTCGTGCTCGCGGTCGTCGTCACGACCGGGGTGTCGCGGTTGTGGCCGATCTACCTGGTGGCGTTCCTGCTGGCCTGCGTCGATCCGCTCTACCAGCCCGCGTTCCGTTCGGTCGTGCCCTCGCTGGTGGCCGTGGAGCGGCTGCCGCAGGCCAACGCGCGGCTGCACATCGGCGAGCACGCGGTGAACATGGCCGGGCCGGTGATCGGCGGCGCGCTCGTGGTGAGCTTCGGCTACGAGGTGGCCGTCTACGCCGACGCGGGCACGTTCCTGCTGTCGGCCGGGCTGATCTGGCTGGTCAGGGCCGCGCCCGTCGCGGTCGTGCGGGGCGGGTCGGTGCTCGCCGACCTGCGCGAGGGCCTGCGCTTCCTGGTGAGGGGCGACAGGGTCGTGCTCACCACGGCCCTGTACGCGCTGGCCTGCAACTTCGGCGTCTGGCTGCTGCTGGCGGGCCTGGTGTACTACCTCAGCTCCTACTACGGCTTCACCCCCGGCCAGATCGGCGTCGTGTACGCCTTCCAGGGCGCGGGCGCGGTGGCCGGCGCGGTGCTCGGCAGCAGGCTGATCCGCCGGTGCCGGCCCGGCCCGCTGATCTGCGGGGCCATCGCGGCGGGCGGGCTGTCGATGCTGGCGATGATCCCGGCCAGGGGGCCGGTGCCGATCGGGCTGGCCTGGATGGGGCAGTTCGCGGCGGCCGGCACGTCGATCGTGGCGACCGTGACCGTCCGCCAGTTGCTCGTCCCCGATCACCTGCGCGGGCGGGTGTTCGGGACGGCGAGGATGATCGCGTTCTTCTCCATCCCGCTCGCCTCGCTGGCCGCGGGGGTGTTCGAGTCGCAGGTGCGGAACGCGTACGCGCTGATGGGCCTGGCGGGGGTGAGCTGGCTGGCCGTCGCGGCGGCGGTGGCGCTGTCGCCGGTGCGCCGGGTCAGCCTCGACGGGCTGGGAGCGGGCGGATCGGGACCACCAGGGGAGTCCCGGCCACCGGATCCTGGATGATCTTCGCGTCCAGCTCGAACACCTCGCGCAGCAGCTCCTCGGTCAGCACCTCGTGCGGGGTGCCCGCCGCGATCACCTTGCCCGCGCGCATGGCGACCAGGCGGTCGGCGTACCGGGCGGCGAGGTTGAGGTCGTGCAGGACCATGACGACCGTACGGCCGGCCTCCTCGTGCAGGTGCCGGACGAGCTCCAGCACCTCCACCTGGTGCGCCAGGTCGAGGAACGTGGTGGGCTCGTCGAGCAGCAGCAGGTCGGTGCCCTGGGCGAGGGCCATCGAGATCCAGGCCCGCTGCCGCTGGCCGCCCGACAGCTCGTCCAGCGGGCGTTCGGCGAGGTCGGCGAGGCCGGTCATGGACAGCGCCTCGGTGACCGCCGACTCGTCGTCGGAGGACCACTGCCGGTACCACGTCTGGTGCGGGTGCCTGCCCCTCGCGACCAGGTCGGCCACGGTCAGCCCCTCCGGGGCCGTGGGCGCCTGGGGGAGCACGCCGAGGATCTTGGCCACCTCGCGGGTGGGGATCGAGTCGATGCGCTTGCCGTCGAGCAGCACCTCGCCGCCCCGGGGCTTGAGCAGGCGGCCGAGCGCGCGCAGGAGCGTGGACTTGCCGCAGCCGTTGGGGCCGATGATCGTGGTGACCGTGCCCGCCTCGATGCCGAGGTCGAGGCCGTCCACGATGGTGCGCTCGCCGTAGCCGAGCTTGACGCCCGCGGCCTGCAGCCTCATTTGCGTGCCCTCCAGATCAGGTGGATCAGGTACGGAGCGCCCAGCACGGCCGTGACGATGCCGACGGGCAGTTCGATCGGTGAGAAGAGGGTCCTCGCGATCAGGTCGGCCCCCGTGGTGAGCACGGCCCCGGTGACCGCCGAGCACAGCAGCGGCGGCCGGGCCGAGCGGGCCAGCCTGAGCGCGATCTGCGGCGCGGCCAGGGCCACGAACGCGATCGGTCCCGCCGACGCGGTGGCCACGGCGGCCAGCAGCACGGCGGCCAGGATCAGCAGCGCCCGCGAGGTGTTCACCCGTACGCCGAGCCCGGTGACCACGTCGTCGCCGAAACGCAGCGCGTCGAGCGAACGGGTGCCGAGCAGCGTCACCGGTACGAGCACGGCCAGCGCGAGCGCGACCGGCGCCACGTGCTCCCAGCCGCGCCCGTTGAGCGAGCCGCTGATCCAGACCATGGCCCGGGAGGTGTCGTTGACGTCGCCGATCGTCAGCAGCCAGAACTTCACGTTCGTGAACACGGCGGCCACACCGATGCCGACCAGGACCAGACGGTAGCCGTCGAGGCCGCGCCGCCAGGCCAGGCCGTAGACGATCGCGGCGCCGATCAGGCCGCCGAGCAGGGCGAGCGCGGGGATGCCGAGGGTGGCGAGCAGGCCGCTGGTGCCGCCGTACACGCTGCCGCTGGCGACCACGCCGGCCACGACCGTGACCGAGGCGCCTGGGGTGACGCCGAGGATCTCGGGGCTGGCGAGCGGGTTGCGGGCGATCGACTGGATGATCGCGCCGGACAGCGCGAGCGCGGCGCCGACCAGGGCGCCGGTGAGCGCGCGCGGCAGGCGCAGCTCCATGATGACGAAGTGGGCCCCGCTGCCGGCGTCGAACGTGCCCGCCAGCACCTCCGCCAGGCTCATCGGGATGTCGCCGATGCGCATGTTCAGCGCCATCAGCACGACCAGGAGCGCCAGGCCGGTCAGGGTGAGGACGACGGCGCGCGGGCGCAGCCGCCAGGAGGTCGCGCCGATGCGCAGGGAGAGCGCGGTCACAGGCGTACCGGCTTTCTGCGGCGTACCAGGGCGACGAAGAAGGGGGCGCCGAGCAGCGCGAGGACCACGCCGACCTCCAGCTCGCCCGGAGGGGCGACCACGCGGCCGATCACGTCGGCGACCAGCAGCAGCGCGGCCCCGACCAGCCCCGAGTACGGCAGCAGCCACCGGTGGTCGGTGCCCGACAGCGGGCGTACGAGATGCGGCACGATCAGGCCCACGAACGCCAGCGAGCCGCACGCGGCCACCGCCGCGCCCGACAGCAGGGTGACGGAGGCGACGCCGACGGTCCTGGTCAGGGCGATGTTCTGGCCGAGCGAGCGGGCGACGTCCTCGCCGAGGGAGAGCGCGTTCAGCCCCGGCGCGTTGATCAGGGCGAGCAGCAGGCCGGCGAGGACGAACGGGAGCACCTGCCAGACGACGTCGGGGCCGCGGGCGGCGATGGAGCCTGCCTGCCAGAAGCGGAAGACGTCCATGGCCTGCTCGTCGAGGAGGACGATGGCGGAGGTCAGGGCGTACAGCAGGGCGCTGACGGCGGTGCCGGCGAGGGCCAGCGTGACCGGCGTGGGGCCGCCCCTGCCGCCGACCATGCCGAGCGCGAACACCGCGACGCTGGCCACCAGCGCGCCCGCGAGGCCGAACCAGATGGAGACGAGCAGGCTGGAGGCGCCGAGCAGGATGATCGAGGCGACCATGGCGAACGCCGCGCCCTGCGTGACGCCGAGCAGGCCGGGGTCGGCGAGCGGGTTGCGCGTGTGGCCCTGCATGAGCGCGCCCGCGACGCCGAGCGCGATCCCGGCCAGGATGCCGAGGGCCGTACGGGGGACGCGGAGCGAGCGGATGATGATGTCGTTCTCGCTGCCCGTGGGGGCGGTGAGCGCCTGCCAGGCGTCACCGGGCGGCACGGACTTGGAGCCGATCGTGATGCTCAGCACCACCGCGACGAGGACGGCGGCGAGCAGAATCGCGAGGAGGCCGAGCCGCCGCTGCCGGATGCCGTGGAGGCGTGGCGCGAGCGCGGTCAACGATTGTTCCTCCTCTGTTTGCCTGATCCTGGTGAAGTATGCCAGGTTAGGCAGGGCTAACCTAATTTAGGTTCGCCTTACTTCGAGAAGGGGTTCTGATGAGAGCGTGGCGGGTGCTGGCCGGTGTACTGCTGGTGGCGGGGGTGGCCGCCTGCGGCTCGACGGAACCCGAGCCCTCGGCGGCGCCGGCCGCGAGGACGGTCCAGCACGCGATGGGCTCGGCCGTGATCTCCGGTCAGCCCAAGCGCGTGGTGGCGCTCGACCAGAGCTTCGTGGACGCGGTGCTCACGCTGGAGACCCCCGTGGTCGGATACACCACCTACCGGTCGATCGACACGAGCCTGCCCGACTATCTCGGGCCCGTGGCGGCCCAGTACGGCAAGGAGGCGACCCCGGTCGGGACGCTGGAGCAGCCGAGCCTGGAGAAGATCGCCGCGCTCAAGCCCGACCTGATCGTGTCGGCCAAGGTGCGCCACGAGGCCCTGTACGACAAGCTGTCGAAGATCGCCCCCACCGTCTTCAGCGAGACCACGGGCGCCATCTGGAAGGACAACCTGCGCCTCATGGGCCGGGCGCTCGGCAAGGAGCAGCTGGCCGAGACCAAGATCAAGTCGTACGAGGAGCGGGCCGGCAAGATCGGGGCCGCGATCAAGGCCAAGGAGGGCGGGACCCTGCCGACGATCTCGATCGTCCGGTTCGCCGGGGAGCCCACTGTCCGGCTTTATGTGGAGAAGTCGTACTCCGGGGTGGTGTTGAAGGACGTCGGCTTCCCGCGTCCCGAAGGCCAGCCGACCGAGGACGACGCCATCGCCGTGAACGTGAGCCAGGAACGCATCGCCGACCTGGACGCCGACCACCTGTTCGTCGCCACGTACCCGGACCCGGCCAGCGACGGGCCCAAGGAGAAGTTCGTGGGCAACCCGCTCTGGGGCCGGCTCAAGGGGGAGAAGCACGAGGTCAGCGACCTGACCTGGATGAGCGCGGTGGGTCTCCAGGGGGCGCACGCCATGCTCGACGACCTGGCCCGCCTGTTCGACGTCGACCCCGCCAAGCCCGCCTGAGCCGCGCGCCCGCCCGCCGCG
>JABFVJ010000019.1 GCA_013362835.1 Nonomuraea sp.
ATGAGGGCGCGGGCCATCTCCAGCAGCTTGCGCTGGCCGCCGGACAACGACCCGGCGAAGTCGTCGCGCTTGGCGTCGAGCTTGAATCGGGCGAGCAGCTCCTCCGCCCGCCCGGTGATCTCGTCCTCCTGGTCGCGCCACATGCTCGGGATGAGCGCGCGCCAGAAGGTCTCGCCCTTCTGCTGCTGGGCGCCGAGCCGCATGTTCTCCATGACGGTCAGCCGGGACAGCGCCTTGGTGAGCTGGAACGTGCGCACCATGCCGGAACGGGCGACCTTGTGCGCGGGCACGCCGTTCATGCTGCGCCCGTTGAACGTCCACGAGCCCGAGTCGGCCGTGTCGAAGCCGGTGAGCTGGTTGAAGAACGTGGTCTTGCCCGCGCCGTTGGGGCCGATCAGCGCGGTGATGGAACCCCGCTGGACCTCGACGTGGCCGACCTCGACCGCGGTCAGGCCGCCGAAGCGGCGCACCACGTTGTCGACCGTGAGGATCGGGTCGGGCTTGGGCACGCCCGGCTCGCGGGCCAGGTCCTTGAAGACGGCCAGTGCGGCGGCTTTACGGTCGGTGGCGGTGGTTTCAGCGTGCATCGATTGCTATCTCCCTCTTGTCACCGAAGATGCCCTGTGGCCGGAAGATGAGCAACAGGATGAGGCCGAGCCCGACCAGGATCCAGCGCACGGCGCCCACCTGGTTGGTGTCCATGAAGGTGATGATCCCGGCGCCGACGGCCTCGGTGAGCGTGTTGTAGATCAGGACGAGCAGCACCCAGAAGATCGAGGCGCCGACGACCGGGCCGAACACGCGGGCCGCGCCCCCGAGGATGACCATCGTGTACGCGTAGAAGGTCGTCTCGGTGCCGAAGACGTCCGGCTGGATGGAGGCGAAGGCCAGGCCGTAGATGAAACCGCCCAGACAGCCCACGACGCCGCCCAGGACCAGCGACTGCATCTTGTACGAGAACACGTTCTTGCCGAGGCTGCGCACGGCGTCCTCGTCCTCGCGGATGGCCTTGAGCACGCGGCCCCAGGGGCTCTTCATCAGCAGGTAGACCAGCACGCAGCAGAGCGCGATGAGCACCCAGCCGACGGTCAGCACCCACAGCACCCGGTGGTTGAAGAACAGCGGGATCGAGCCGAGGTTGAAGCCGTACTGGCCCTCGGAGTAGGGGTTGAGCGCGTAGAAGCCGTCGGTGAAGCCGCGGTGGCCGTCGGAGCCGCCGAAGACGTCCTTGAAGGCCACCGAGCGGAAGACGAGCCTGACGATCTCGGCGGCCGCGATGGTGACGATGGCCAGGTAGTCGGCCCGCAGCTGCAGCGTGGGTATGCCGAGCAGGAGCGCCAGGATCGCGGCGGCGACCAGGCCGACGATGACGCCGACCCAGAACGGCAGGCCCATGACGACGACCGTGACGGCCAGGCCGTAACCGGCCACGCCCATGAACGCCGCCTGGCCGAAGTTGAGCAGGCCGGTGTAGCCGAATTGGATGTTGATGCCGATGGCGGCGAGCGCGTACAGGACGGTTTCGACGCCGATGGCCGACTTCAGCGTCGTGCTGATGATCGTGATCCAGTCCATTCTGATCCTCCCCCGATCAGCCGATTCGCTCGCGGCGGCCCAGGATGCCCTGGGGCCGGACGAGGAGCACGATGATGAGCACGGCCAGCGCGCCGACGCTCTTCAGCTCGGGCGGCACCCACAGGGTGGAGACCTGGATGAACAGGCCGACCACGAGTGACCCGACCAGGGCGCCGAACGCGGTGCCGAGGCCGCCGAGCGTGACGCCGGCGAAGATGAGCAGCAGGATGTCCTGGCCCATCGTGTACTTCAGGTTCTGCGAGAGCCCGAGCATGACGCCGGCCAGCGCGGCGATGGCGCCGCCCAGGGTCCAGATGATCCGGATGACCCGGTCGACGTTGATGCCGGAGGAGGCCGCGAGAGCGGGGTTGTCGGCCACGGCGCGGGCCGCCTTGCCGGTGCGGGTGCGCAGCAGCGCGATGCCGACGACGATCAGGACCGCGAGCTCGACGCCCATCGCGACGAAGTTCTTGGGCGCCGCGGAGATCGGCCCGAACTGCACGCCGGGCTGCGCGGTGTACTGCGCGTAGGCCTCGTTCTGGCCGCCGAAGAAGATCAGCATGACGTAGCGCAGCACGAGCGCGAAGCCGATCGAGATGATCATCATGGCGATGATCCCGGTGCCGCGCCTGCGGAGCTGGCCCCAGAACAGCCGGTCCTGGCCGTAGCCGAACAGGCCGCCGAGGAGCACCGCGAGCACCGCCGACGGTATGAGATGGATGCCGAATCCCACGTTGAACATGTACGCGAAGATCGCGCCGAGCGTGACCAGCTCGCCGTGGGCGAAGTTGGTCAGGCCGGTCGTGCCGTAGATGAGCGACAGGCCGAGCGCGGCCAGGGCGATGATCAGGCCGAGGTTGAACCCCTCGAACGTGAGCTGCGCCGCCTGGTCCCAGAAGCTGCTCTGCTCGCTCTCACCGTCGCCCTGAGGCTGGCCGGCGACGCCCTTGGCCTGCAGCGCGAACAGGACGGCGGAGCAGTTGCCCTCGAAGACGGTAGGCGTGCGGACGTTGTTGCCGCCCCGCACCTGCGCGTCCTTCGGAAGCGTGCTGACGTCCAGGGTGACCTTGAACTTGCCCTTGTCGGTCTGAACGTCCCACGTGCCCTGTGCGTTGGTTGTGACCTCCTTGACGGGTTGTCCGCCGTCGGTGGTCACGGCGATTTTGACGCCGTTCACTGGCTGGCCTTGGAATGTGAGTGTCCCCTTCAATCCCTGGCATTCGGCCGGGCCCGCTTGGGCGGGGCCGGCGAGCAGGAAGACGAGTCCACCCAGGAAGGCCGTGAACGCGATCACGGCTCTGCGCAATGGTGCTCCCTCAGATAGGTCAAGGCGGGGTTGTGCCCCTCCATCTCGACACGCGCGCATCGCAGGCACAACTGGGATGCAATGGCGGGAGCTTATTCCGCAGACGCCCGTTTCAGTATCGTTCGTCACCAATTAGTGACACGTGTGTGCCACACATGTGAGGAAACAACGCGGCAGGTCAGGGGCTAAATGAGGGAAGACGCCTGGCCCGACCAGGGAACGAAACGGTAACGATGAGAGAAAAAACGTAGACGAGCCCGCGGGGGCCGTTGGGGCCATGTAGGGCTTCCCCGGCCGTACACGTTATCTACTGGGCCTCCCCGCGGGCTCTGTTCGGACCACCGTAGCGATCCATGGGGCCGCTGCGCAAAGGTTCGATCAAAGTGACTTCGAGGGTCAGCGGTCGCGCAGCATGCAGGTCAGTCTGGAGGTGCAGACGCGTCGCCCCTGCTCGTCGCTGATCTCGATGTCGTACGTCGCCAGCGTGCGCCCGCCGTGCAGCCTCGTCGCGACCCCGGTCACGAATCCGGACGTGGCCGGGCGGTGGTGGGTGGCGTTGATCTCGATGCCCATGGCGATCCGCCCGGGGCCCGCGTGGATCGCCGCCGCCACCGAGCCGAGCGTCTCGGCCAGCACCGCCGACGCCCCGCCGTGCAGCAGCCCGTACGGCTGGGTGTTGCCCTCGACCGGCATCCTGCCCACGACCCGCTCGGGTCCGGCCTCCAGGAACTCGATGCCCATCCGGTCGGCCAGGGTGCCCTCGTGCACGGCG
The DNA here is from genome assembly GCA_013362835.1 of Nonomuraea sp. Next base: position 3,654 of record JABFVJ010000019.1, read on the forward strand.
CCGTACAGTGAGAAATCCATGGGGTCGGTCTGTGTCAAAGGGACGCCTCCACTCTTCCGAGCTCAGGTTTTCTGTCGCAGACGCAGACTAGGCTGCATGCGTGCCGAAGAGTGAAGTGACCCCCAGCCGCCCGTGCCTGTTGCTGCTTGACGGGCATTCCCTGGCCTACCGCGCGTTCTACGCGCTCAAAGACGCCAACCTCATGACCACCGACGGTCAGCACACCGAGGCGGTCTACGGGTTCACCTCGATGCTGACGAACATCCTGCGCGATGAGCAGCCGACCCACGTGGCGGTGGCCTTCGACAGGTCGGAGCCGACGTTCCGCCACGAGGAATACTCCGACTACAAGGCCAACAGGGCCGAGACCCCCGAAGACTTCCGCGGTCAGATGCAGCTCATCTTCGAGCTGCTCGACACGCTGCGCGTCCCGCGCATGTCCAAGGCGGGCTTCGAGGCCGACGACCTCATCGCCACCCTGGCCACGCGCGCGGCCGCCGAGGGGATGAACGTCCTGATCGTCACCGGCGACCGCGACGCGCTGCAGCTCGTCAACGAGCACGTCACCGTCCTGATGACGCGCCGCGGCATCAGCGACATGACCAGGTTCACCCCCGAGGCGGTCGAGGAGAAATACGGCCTGACCCCCGCCCAATACCCCGACTTCGCCGCCCTGCGCGGCGACCCCAGCGACAACCTGCTGTCCATCCCCAGCGTCGGCGAGAAGACCGCGGCCAAGTGGGTGCGCGAGTTCGGCTCGCTGACCGCGCTCGTCGACCGGGTCGACGAGGTCAAGGGCAAGGTCGGCGACAAGCTGCGCGAGCACGTCGCCCAGGTGCTGATGAACCGCCGCCTCACCGAGCTGCTGCGCGACGTGCCGCTCGACCTCGAGCTCGCCGACCTCACGCAGGGCGCGTGGGAGCGCGAGGAGGTCAACAAGCTGTTCGACACCCTGCAGATCCGCGGCGAGCTGCGCGAGCGCGTCTTCAAGGTGCTCGGCACCGGCGAGGCGGAGCCCGAGCAGGGCTTCGAGGTCGAGACCGTCATCCTCGGCCCCGACCGCGTGGCGGGCTGGCTGGCGGCGCTGCCGCAGGGCCGGGCCGGCCTGGCCTTCAAGGGCGCCTACGGCAGCGGCACCGGCCGCATCGACGCCATCGCCGTCGCCTCGCCCGACGGCACCGCCGCCCACATCGACCCGACCAAGCTCACCGAGGCCGACGAGACGGCGCTGCGCGCCTGGCTGGGCGACGCGAGCAGGCCCAAGGCCGTCCACGACGCCAAGGGGCCCATCCTGGCGCTGTGGGCCCAGGGCATGGAGCTGCGCGGCCTGAGCTGCGACACCGCGCTCGCCGCCTACCTCGCCATGCCGGGCCAGCGCACGTTCGCGCTCGAAGACCTCGCCAGGCGCTACCTCAACCGCGACCTGCGGGCCGAGGAGGAGACCGGCGGCCAGGCCGCCCTGTTCGGCGACGACGAGGACGCCCCGGCCAAAGACCTCGCGCTGCGCGCCCACGCCGTGCGCGAGCTGGCCGAGTCGCTGGAGGCGTTCCTCGCCGGCCGCGGCGGCACCCAGCTCCTGGCCGACGTCGAGCTGCCGCTGCTGTCGGTGCTGGCCGAGATGGAGCGCGCCGGCATCGCCGTCGACAGCGAATACTTCGCCGGCCTGGAGGCCGAGTTCGGCGCCGCGGTCAAGCACGCCGTGGAGGAGGCCCACCGGGCCGTCGGCGAGCAGTTCAACCTCGGCTCGCCCAAGCAGCTCCAGGAGATCCTCTTCGTCCGGCTCAACCTCCCCAAGACGAAGAAGATCAAGACCGGCTACAGCACCGACGCCGACCAGCTCGCCTGGCTCGCCACCCAGACCGACCACGAGTTGCCGACGATCATGCTGCGCCACCGCGACCAGCAGAAGCTGCGCACCACGGTCGAGGGCCTGATCAAGGAGCTCGCCGACGACCGGCGCATCCACACCACGTTCAACCAGATCATCGCCGCGACCGGCCGGCTGTCGTCGGAGAAGCCCAACCTGCAGAACATCCCGATCCGCACCTCCGAGGGCCGCCGCATCCGGCAGGGCTTCGTGGTCGGCGAGGGCTTTGAGACGCTGCTGACGGCCGACTACAGCCAGATCGAGCTGCGGATCATGGCCCACCTGTCGGGCGACGAGTCGCTGATCGCGGCCTTCGAGTCCGGCCACGACTTCCACCAGGCCACCGCGGCCCGGGTGTTCGACCTGCCGCCCGAGCAGATCGACGGCGAGCTGCGCGCCCGCATCAAGGCGATGAACTACGGCCTGGCCTACGGTCTGTCCGACTTCGGCCTGTCCGGGCAGCTCAACATCCCGGTGGCCGAGGCGCGGGCGCTGAAGGAGGAATACTTCACCGAGTTCGGCGGCGTGCGCGACTTCCTGCACGCGATCGTGGCCCAGGCCCGCACCGACGGCTACACCGAGACCATCATGGGCCGCCGCCGCTACCTCCCCGACCTGACCAGCGACAACCGCCAGCGCAGGGAGATGGCCGAGCGCATGGCGCTCAACGCGCCGATCCAGGGCTCGGCGGCCGACATCATCAAGGTCGCCATGCTCCACGTGCACCAGGCCATCGCCGAGGAGGGGCTGTCCTCGCGGATGTTGCTGCAGGTCCACGACGAGCTCGTGTTCGAGGTCGCGCCGGGCGAGCTGGAGACGCTGCGGCAGCTCGTGTGCGACCAGATGAACGCCGCCTACCACCTGCGGGTTCCGCTGGAGGTCTCGGTGGGCGTCGGGCGTACGTGGGAGGACGCCGGCCACTGACGAGGTTTATCCGGATACGGCGGGGCAGTCCGACATATCGCGAACGGCGAGGCCCCGCCGTTTCTGTGGGGTTCTCGTCTACGCTGAACACACTTCTCACCAAGTGGCCGGGAGTTCTGTGCGGATACCAGCGTCCCTCACGCGCATCGTCGGGATCGCGAACGTGGCCGTGGTGACCGTGGCCATCATCGGCCTCAGCCTCTTACCCGACGGTGAAACCCCGGCGACCCCGCACGCCTCGGCCAAGGTCGGCCGGATCACCCCCGCCACCCCCGGGCCGCAGCCCCAGAACGTCTCCGAGCCGCCAGGCGTGGTCGCCACCCCCGAGTTCGCCCGGCAGGTCCACGCCAACGAGGCGGGGCTGGTGCCGATCCTCATGTACCACCGCATCCTGCGCAAGCGGCTGGCCTCCATCGACCGGACGCCCGACCAGCTCAGGCAGGAGCTGGAGAAGCTGGCCAGGCAGGGCTACGTGCCGATCACGGCCAAGGAGTTCGTCGCCGGCGACATCCGGGTGCCGGCCGGGAAGTTCCCCGTGGTGCTCACGTTCGACGACGGGCACCCGAGCCACTTCGCGCTCGACGCCTCCGGCACCCCGAGACCCGACACCGCCGTGGGCGTGATCCTCGGCGTGGCCGCCCGCTACCCCTCCTTCCGGCCGGTCGCCACGTTCTGGATCAACCACGAGCCCTTCGGGCTGCGCGACCGCGATCAGCAGGCGGCCGCCGTGCGGTGGCTGACCTCCCACGGGTTCGAGGTGGCCAACCACACCTGGTCGCATCCCGATCTGCGCACGCTCAAGAAGAAGAAGGTCCGCGAGCAGATCGTCCGGCTCGAACGCCTGCTCAAGAAGCTGGGCGCGCCGCCCGCCAAGACCCTCGCCCTGCCGTACGGGTCGGTGCCCCGTACCAAGAAGCTGGCCCGTACCGGGTCGTGGGACGGGACCCGGTATGATTTCGCCGGCGTGTTCCTGGCCGGAGCCGAGCCGTCACTTTCGCCCTACGCGAAAAAATTCGACCGTGGGGCGATCCAGCGGATCCAGAGCAACGGCAAGCGGGGCGAGTGCCGCAAGTGGTGCTCGCAATACTGGCTGGAGTGGCTGAACAAGCACCCTGGCGAGCGCTACGTCTCCGACGGGGATCCCGGGCGGATCTCCATCCCGGGGAAACTACGGGGTAATATCAACCCCAAGCTGGCGTCCCAGGTCATCGCCTACTGATGGCTCCCCGGATTGACCCCGCGCCCAAGGTCTCATATGCTGATCGCTGCGCTGTGGGCTCGCGCGCGCCTCAGACGGAGCGGGCTCGCGCTCGGTCACGTCGATGTCGTCATTCCTCGGCTTGATGCGGAAGAGGGCCTGCCGCGCATCCGCCACATCGACATCCTGTCCGCGTTCGGAGCAATTCCACACATGACGTCCAGCACTGAGGCCACCTCGAGCACCCCGCAGGTAGCGGTCAACGACATCGGGTCCGAGGAAGCCTTCCTCGCAGCGATCGACGAGACCATCAAATACTTCAACGACGGCGACATCGTCGAGGGCACCGTCGTCAAGGTCGATCGAGACGAGGTCCTTCTCGATATCGGCTACAAGACCGAGGGTGTCATCCCCTCGCGCGAGCTTTCGATCAAGCACGATGTCGACCCTGCTGACGTCGTGGAGGTCGGGGAGCACGTCGAAGCCCTGGTTCTCCAGAAGGAGGACAAAGAGGGTCGCCTGATCCTGTCCAAGAAGCGCGCCCAGTACGAGCGCGCCTGGGGCACGATCGAGAAGATCAAGGACGAGGACGGCATCGTCACCGGTACCGTCATCGAGGTCGTCAAGGGTGGTCTCATCCTCGACATCGGCCTGCGCGGCTTCCTCCCCGCCTCCCTGGTCGAGATGCGACGCGTCCGCGATCTGCAGCCGTACGTCGGCCGCGAGCTCGAGGCGAAGATCATCGAACTCGACAAGAACCGCAACAACGTGGTTCTCTCCCGCCGTGCCTGGCTGGAGCAGACGCAGTCCGAGGTCCGCCAGACGTTCCTCAACACCCTGCAGAAGGGTCAGGTCCGCAAGGGCGTCGTCTCCTCGATCGTCAACTTCGGCGCCTTCGTCGATCTCGGCGGCGTCGACGGCCTGGTCCACGTGTCCGAGCTGTCCTGGAAGCACATCGACCACCCGTCCGAGGTCGTCGAGGTCGGCCAGGAGGTCACGGTCGAGGTCCTCGACGTCGACATGGAGCGCGAGCGCGTCTCCCTGTCGCTCAAGGCCACGCAGGAAGACCCGTGGCAGCAGTTCGCCCGCACCCACCAGATCGGCCAGGTCGTGCCGGGCCGCGTCACCAAGCTGGTGCCGTTCGGCGCGTTCGTCCGGGTCGAGGAGGGCATCGAGGGCCTGGTCCACATCTCCGAGCTGGCCGAGCGCCACGTGGAGATCCCGGAGCAGGTCGTCCAGGTCGGCGACGAGATCTTCGTGAAGATCATCGACATCGACCTCGACCGTCGTCGCATCAGCCTCTCGCTGAAGCAGGCCAACGAAGGCGTGGGGACCGAGGTCGAGTTCGACCCGACCCTCTACGGCATGGCGGCCACGTACGACGACCAGGGCAACTACATCTACCCGGAGGGCTTCGACCCGGAGACCGGGGAGTGGCTCGAGGGCTTCGACAAGCAGCGTGAGGAGTGGGAGCGGCAGTACGCCGAGGCCCAGACGCGCTTCGAGGCTCACCGCAAGCAGATCGAGGAGGCCCGCAAGGCCGAGGCGGAGGCCGGCGAGGCCGCTCCCTCGTCCTACAGCGGCGAGACCGCCCCTCCGTCGGGCAGCTCGTCGTCGGCTCCGGCCAGCGGCGCGCTCGCCTCTGACGAGGCGCTCGCAGCTCTCCGCGAGAAGCTCGCGGGCGGCCAGAGCTAAGGCTCAGCGTTCCTGAAAAGCCCCGTACGGGTTTCCCGTACGGGGCTTTTCGCATTTCGCGATCCGCCGGTATTGCGGAACGTACCTTGCCGCGATGGTGGTTACGGTCTTCCCCATGGAACCTTTTCGCATGGACATTCCTCAGGACGACCTCGATGACCTCAGGCAGCGGCTGCGCCGTACCCGGTGGGCCCGGCAGTTGCCGGGGGAGGCGTGGGGCCGGGGCGTGCCGGTCGAGTACCTGCGGGAACTGGCCGAGTACTGGGCGGACGGGTTCGACTGGCGGACGCAGGAGGCCAGGCTCAACGCGTACGAGCAGTACACGACCGTCATCGACCGGCAGAAGATCCACTTCCTGCACGTACGCTCGCCCGAGCCGCACGCGCTCCCGCTGATCCTCACGCACAGCTGGCCCAGCTCCGTGGTCGAGTTCCTCGACGTGATCGGGCCGCTCACCGATCCGAGGGCGTACGGGCTCGATCCGGCCGTGGCCTTCCACGTCGTGGCGCCCTCGTTGCCCGGGTTCGCGTTCTCGCCGTTCCCCGAGCCCGCCGACGACAGGCCGTGGACCATCGCCCGCGTGGCGGAGACCTGGGCCGAGCTGATGGCCCGGCTGGGCTACGACCGGTACGGCGCCCACGGGAACGACGCGGGCGCGCTGGTGACGCCCAGGCTGGCCGTACAGGACAGTGAGCACGTGGTGGGGTCGCTGATCACCGCCGGACTCGGCATCCCCACCGGCGAGCAGGGGGAGCTCGACGGAGCGAGCGAGGAGGAACTGGCCTCACTGGCCGACCTCACCGCCTGGACCGCCGGCGGCAGCCAGTACGGTCCCTACCTGGCGAACCGTCCCCAGACCCTCTCCTACGGCTTCAGCGACTCGCCGGTGGCGCAGCTGGCGTACCTGGTCGAGCGATTCAAGGAGTTCGACGGCTGGGCGTCGGGCGGCGAGCCCGTGGAGCGGGACCTCGTCCTGGCCAACGCCAGCCTGTACTGGCTGACCGGCACCGGCGGCTCCTCGTCCTGGCCTTACTACGAGGGCGCCGCCGGGCTGCCGATCGACCAGCGCGAGGTGCCGACGGGCGTCACGCACGGCGGGCCGCCGATCATGCGGCACATCGCCTCCCGCAAGAACGACCT
>JABFVJ010000321.1 GCA_013362835.1 Nonomuraea sp.
AGAGAGTAGCCCCGAGTCCGCAGGGTGACGCCCGCCCTGCGAAAAGCGGCGTGAACAGCTCCGTTACGCGTGTCCAGGGTAGGGAGACGCTCACTCGGCGTGCATCTCCTTTTCCCGTGACCCGAGTGCCGTGAATGAATGGGGCGCATGACAGAGCTCTCTTCCTTCACATACGCCCACGACGGCGAAGTGCTCAGCGGGATGTACGGCACCGCCACCGAATCCGCGGCCACGCCCACCGTCGTTCTGCTGCACGGCGCGGGCATGGGCACCAAGGACCGGCTGCTCCCGATGCTCGCCGAGTTCGTGTCCCGCGGCTGCCACGGGCTCGCCTTCGACTTCTCAGGTCACGGCGAAAGCACGGGCGCGCTACGGGAGTTGAGCCTGCGTCGCCGCTACGAGCAGGCCGTCGGCGTCATCGACGCGCGCGTGCCGGCGGACGGTCCGCTGATCCTCGTCGGGTTCAGCATGAGCGGGCAGACGCTGACGGATCTCGTCGCGCACTACGGGGAGCGCGTGGCGGCGGTGGGCCTGTGCGCGCCCGCGGTCTACGCGCAGGAGGCGTGGGATGTGCCGTTCGGCGAGGGCGACGGCCCGTTCAGCGAGATCATCCGCCGCCCCGACGGCTGGCGCGGTGCGCCCGCACTGGACGTACTGCGCGCGTACCAGGGCCGCGCGGTCCTCGCGGTACCGGAGACGGACGCGATCATTCCACCGACCGTGACGGAGGCGATCCAGGACGCCCTGGCCACCCGGGCCCAGTTCACCCGCTTCGACGTACCGGGCGCGGAGCACATGCTGGGCCTGTGGTTCGAGCAACATGCCGAGGACCGGCGGGAGTTCGTCACGACGGTGCTGGCCGGCCTTGGCGACCGGGGGTGGACGGCGACCCGGTCCTGGCCGGCCGAGCAGCTGCCGGAGGGGCGGACGGCCATGACCACATCCCCGCCCCCGAGCTGATCGCCGTCGACGTCACCGCCGAGCACTGGACCGGCGCCTGGATCTGCTGTCGGCCCCACTCGCCGCGATCCACACGGTCGTACCGGACGAGCGTCCGCGGTCGTACCCGGCATGGACATCCGCTGGGTGGAGACGTCGTGGGGCCCGGCCGACCTCGACGTCGCCCTCCCCCACTGCCTTGAAGGCGTGGGCGGTGCCCCCAGCGCAGGGCGGGCGGCTCGCGGGGTATGTGGGCGGGCTGCTGGAGCTGTACGGCTGAGAGCCGATGAACACGGTCAGACGCCGGGGGCGGCTCGGATCACCCCGGCGTCGACGGCTGCGGCCAGGGTTCTGTGGTCGGTGATGGTCTGGTCGGCGTAGGACAGGGCGTAGTCGGTTATCGCGTGGTCGAAGGTGTCGGCGCCGCCGAGGTAGCCGGCGATGGCGATGCGGTCGCCGGAGCGGGCGTGGGCGCGGGCCAGGGCGGTGCCGCAGAGACGGGCGTAGGTCGTCAGGTCGCCCGGGCTCATGGCGGCGACGTCGGCGGAGCCCTTCATGTCGCGCAACTGGCGCCAGTAGAAGGCGCGGCCCTGAGGACCGGACATCCAGCCGAGGAAGATGTCGCTGGCGGCCTGCAACAGTCGTTGACCTGCGACGACGCGATGGCCGGGGTGGTTGTAGGGCCCGTGCGGCAGATGGTCCTCCAGTACGGACTGCCGTGCCTCCTTGATCTGGAGGAACAGCGGGTCGTCGGCGTCCCGTCCGGCGAGCAGCACGATGAAGCAGCGCAGGCCGACACTGCCGACGCCGACGACCTTGCGGGCAGCGTCGACGAAGCGGTAGCGGTCGAGGAGCAGGCGGCGTTCCTCGGAGAGGGTCGAGCGGTAGTCGCTGAAGATCTTGCGCAGGGAGGCCATGTCGGAGGTGCCGGCGGGTTCGAGCAGCGGTGGGTCGTGGATGATGCGCCGGCGTCCGTCGACCACGTCGGTGAGCTTGCCGTAGGCCCGCAGGCTGGTGCGGCGGCGGGCGCGGCCGAGGGTGGACTCGACGCGACGGCGGTCATGGGCGGAGTGGACCAGGGGCAGGAGTGCGTCGGCCTCGATGCGCGCGTACCAGACGTCGAGTTCGCCGAGCCGGGCCAGCCGCCGGATCGCGGTGCGGTACGCGGTCACGGCCGCCAGGGCCGCGCGGCCGGCCTTGGTGTCCGAGTGGCCGTTCTCCCGGGCGGCCACCGCGACCGACGCGGCGAGCCGTTTCACGTCCCACTCGAACGGGCCGGGAAACGTCTCGTCGAAGTCGTTGAGATCGAAGAGCAGGGTGCGTTCCGGGGAGGCGTAGAGGCCGAAGTTGAGCAGGTGGGCGTCGCCGCACAGCTGCACGGTGAGCCCGGTGTGCGGGGCGGCGGCGAGGTCGGCGGCCATCACGGCGGCGGCGCCGCGCAGGAAGGCGAACGGGGACGCCGCCATCCGGCCG
>JABFVJ010000167.1 GCA_013362835.1 Nonomuraea sp.
GGCGCCGAGCCCGGCGAGCCCGAGCCGCGCGCCACCGCCTCCGACGCGCTGGTGGCGCTGCGGGTGGCCTACCGGGGCCGCCTCATGCACCTGACCGCCCGCGACCTCACGGGCCAGGCCACGCTCTCGGAGGTCATGGCCGAGCTGTCCGACCTGGCGGGCGCGGCGCTGGAGGCCGCGCTGGCCGTCGCCCGCGCCGAGGTGGACGACTCCGAGGTGCGCCTCGCGGTCATCGGCATGGGCAAGTGCGGCGCCAGAGAGCTCAACTACATCAGCGACGTCGACGTGATCTTCGTCGCCGAGCCGCGCGAGGGCGCCGACGAGACCAAGGCGCTGCGCTCGGCGACCCGCCTGGCCCAGGCCATGATGCGGGCCTGCACGGCGGCCACCCCCGAGGGCTCCCTGTGGGAGGTCGACGCCGGCCTGCGCCCGGAGGGCAAGTCGGGCCCCCTCGTCCGCACCCTCGCCAGCCACCTCGCCTACTACCGCCGCTGGGCCAAGACGTGGGAGTTCCAGGCGCTGCTCAAGGCCAGGCCCGTGGCGGGCGACCTGGAGCTCGGCGCGGCCTACGTCGAGGCGGTCAACGACCTGGTCTGGTCGGCCGCCACCCGCGAGCACTTCGTCGAGGACGTCCAGGCGATGCGCCGCCGCGTCGAGTCGCACGTACGCGCCGAGGGGGAGCGGCAGCTCAAGCTGGGGCCGGGCGGGCTGCGCGACATCGAGTTCGCGGTGCAGCTGCTCCAGCTCGTGCACGGCAGGCTCGATCCGCTGCTGCGTCGCCGGGCCACCCTGCCCGCCCTGGCCGCCCTCTCGCGCGGCGGCTACGTGGGCCGCGACGACTCGCGCGGGCTGGCCGAGGCGTACACGTTCCTGCGCCAGGTCGAGCACCTGCTGCAGCTCCACCGGCTCCGGCGCACCCACGTCCTGCCCGCCGGCGAGGCCGACCTGCGCAGGCTGGGCCGGGCGCTCGGCATGCAGGCCGACCCGGTGGGGGAGTTCACCGCGCGGTGGCGGCGCCACGCCATGGAGGCGCGGCGGCTGCACGAGAAGTTGTTCTACCGGCCGCTGCTCCAGGCCGTGGCCCGGCTGCCGGAGTCGGAGGCGCGCCTGTCGACGGCGGCGGCCGCGGCCCGGCTGGAGGCGCTCGGCTACGTCGATCCCAACGGGGCGCTGCGGCACATCGCGGGGCTGTCCACGGGGGTGTCCAGGCGGGCGGCGATCCAGCGCACTCTGCTGCCCGTGATGCTCGGCTGGTTCGCCGACACGCCCGACCCCGACGCGGCGCTGCTCGGGTTCAGGCAGGTCAGCGACAAGCTGGGCAGCACCCCTTGGTACCTCCGGCTGCTGCGCGACGAGACGGCCGTGGCCGCGCGCATGGCCCGCGTGCTCGGCACCAGCCGCTACGCGACCGGCCTGCTCATGCACGCCCCCGACGCGGTGGCGATGCTCGGCTCCGACGAGGAGCTCGCCGTACGCCCGGCCGACGCGCTGCGCGGCGAGGCGGCCGCCGCCGTCTCCCGCCACGGCGGCGACACCGAGACGGCGGTGGCCTCCGTACGCGCGCTGCGCCGCCGCGAGCTGTTCCGCACGGCGGTCGCCGACATCTCCGGGCTCATCGACATCGAGACCGTCGGCACGGCCCTGTCGTCGCTCACCGACGTGACCCTCCAGGCCGCGCTCGACGCGGTGCTGGCCAGGCTCGAAGACGTGACGAGGTTCGCGGTCATCGCCATGGGCCGGCTGGGCGGCATGGAGTGCTCCTACGCCAGCGACGCCGACGTGATCTTCGTGCACTCGCCGCTGCCCGGCGTCGAGGAGCGCGTGGCCACCGACGCCGCCTTCACCGTGGCCAACGAGCTGCGCCGGCTGCTGTCGCTGCCCGCGCCCGACCCGCCGCTGCTCATCGACCCCGACCTGCGCCCCGAGGGCCGCCAGGGAGCGCTGGTGCGCACGCTGGCCTCCTACCGCGCCTACTACGCGCGCTGGTCGTCGCCGTGGGAGGCGCAGGCGCTGCTGCGCGCCCGGTTCTCCGCCGGCGACGCCAGGCTCGGCGGGGCGTTCACGTCCATGATCGACGAGCTGCGTTATCCCGCCGGGGGCCTGCGCGACGACGCGATCAGGGAGATCAGGCGGCTCAAGGCGCGCATGGAGGCCGAACGGCTGCCGCGCGGCGCCGACCCGGCCCTGCACACCAAGCTCGGTCCGGGCGGGCTGTCGGACGTGGAGTGGGTGGCCCAGCTCCTCCAGCTCTGCCACGCGGCGAACGTGCCGTCGCTGCGCACCACCCGTACCCTCGCCGCGTTGCGCGCGGCCGTGTCCGAAGGGCTGCTCGCGCCCGCCGACGAGGTCGTGCTGGCCGAGGCGTGGCGCTTCGCCTCCCGCGTCAGAGACGCGATCATGCTGGTCAGG
>JABFVJ010000071.1 GCA_013362835.1 Nonomuraea sp.
GCACCGTGCGCGCCCTGACAGCCCTGGTGGCAGCCGTCCTGTTATGCCTGGTGCCGATGGCTCCGGCGGCCGCGGCGGACCTGACGAACGACTTCGAGGACGGCCCCGCGCAAGGATGGGGGCCGCGCGGCGACGGCGTCGGCGTCACGGTGAGCGCGGACGCCGCGCGCTCGGGCGCGGCCGGCCTGCTGGTCACCGGCAGGACCGCCACCTGGCACGGCGCCTCGCTCCTGGCCCCCTTCGAGAAGGGCGTCGGCTACGGCGTCAGCGCGTACGTGCGCCTGGCGGCCGGGCAACCGGCGAGCACGATCGCGCTCACCGTCCAGCGCACCCCGGCGGGCGGCTCGGCCACCTACGAGCGCGTCGCCGCCGCCACCGTGACCGACGCCGCGTGGGTGCGGCTGTCGGGCTCCTACCAGTTCGGCGAGGACTCCACCGACCTCCAGCTCTACGCCGAGAGCTCCGACGCCACCGCCGCCTACCAGCTGGACGACATCGTCATCACCGGCCTCGGCGACCCCACCCGCACCCCCATCGCCAACGACTTCGAGGATGGCACCGCGCAGAACTGGTCGCCGCGCGCCTCCGCCACGCTGACGTCGACCGCCGACGCCGCCCACGCGGGTTCCCGCGCCCTGTCCGTGACCGGCAGGTCGGCCTCCTGGGACGGCCCGGCCCTGAACGTGCTCGGCCGCATGGGCAAGGGCGACAAGTACGACCTGTCGGTGTGGGTACGGTCCGCCACCTCCACCAAGCTGGGCCTGTCGATCGAGCGCAGAACCGGCGGCACCCCGAGCTACGAGCGCGTGGCCGCGCCCAAGGACGTCCCGGCCGGTGAGTGGGTGCGGCTGGCGGGCTCGTACACGCTCGCGTACGACGTGGACTTCCTCGGCGTCTACGTCGAGTCCGAGACCGGCACCGACCCCTTCCTCCTCGACGACTTCGCGATGACGTACGTCGAGCCCAAGCCCGTGCAGACCGACCTCCCCGCGCTGAAGGACGAGGTGCCCTTCACCATGGGAACCGCGTTCCAGCGCGGCGAGACCCTGGGCGAGCACGGGAAGCTGCTGCTCAGGCACTTCGCGAGCGTCACCCCCGGAAACGCGCTGAAGTGGGACGCCACCGAGCCCCGCGAGGGCGAGTTCACCTTCGCCGAAGGCGACTACCTGGTCGACTTCGCGCTCGCGCACGGCATGAAGGTGCGCGGCCACACCCTGGCCTGGCACAGCCAGACCCCCGACTGGGTGTTCGAGGGCGCCGACAAGGAGACGCTGCTGCGCAGGCTGGAGAACCACGTGCGCACGCTGGTCACCCGCTACAAGGGCAAGATCGGCGTCTGGGACGTGGTCAACGAGGTCATCGACGAGAACCAGCCCGACGGCCTGCGCCGCTCCAAGTGGTACGAGCTCACCGGGCTCGACTTCATCCGCACCGCCTTCCGCGTCGCCCACGAGGCCGACCCGGCCGCCGAGCTCGTCATCAACGACTACAACACCGAGTTCCCGCGCAAGCGCGAGGCCCTGTACAAGCTGGTCGAGAAGCTGAAGGCGGAGGGCGTGCCGATCGACGGCGTCGGCCACCAGCTCCACCTGAACATCGAGCAGCCGCCCGCCTCGGCGGTCGAGGACACGATCGAGCGCTTCGCCGCGCTCGGCGTCGACCAGCAGGTCACCGAGCTCGACGTCAGCGTCTACACCGACTTCGTCTCCTCCTACGACACGATCTCGCCCGAGCTGCTCGCCCAGCAGGGACACCGGTACAAGGAGCTGTTCGACGTCTTCCGCAGGCAGGCCGCGCACCTCAGCTCGGTGACCGTCTGGGGCGCGTCCGACGACGTGAGCTGGCTCCAGTCGTTCCCGATCACCCGGCTGAACGCGCCGCTGCCCTTCGACGACGAGCTCCAGGCCAAGCCGGCGTACTGGGGGATCGTGGACCCGTCGAAGCTGCCGCCCCTGGTCCGCGAGCTGGAGGCGCCCGCCGCGTCCCCCGTCGTGGACGGAAAGCGCGACCTGGAGTGGGACCTGCTGCCGGACGCGCCGATCGCCCGCGTCGGCGACGTCGCCGCCGGCGTCCAGGCCCGTACGTCGGCCAAGGGCCGCTACGTCCTCGCCGAGGTCCGCGACACGACCCCGGCCAAGGGCGACCGGGTGACGTTCACCGTGGACGGCGTCCAGCGCGTGGTCACGCGATCGGGCGGCGTGAAGGCGGCGGCCAGGAGGACGGACCGGGGATACCGCGTCGAGACGCTGCTGCCCGCGGGCTCCGACCTGAAGGTGGCCGTGCGCGACGAGGGCGGCGCGGAGATCGCCTGGACGGGGAAGGTGACCGCCGCCCCCGCCGTCCAGATGACCACGGCCGCCCACAACGCCCACCATGGGGCCCCCGTCGTGGACGGCGTCGTGGACC
>JABFVJ010000494.1 GCA_013362835.1 Nonomuraea sp.
CCACCACGATCGTCGAGTCGGGCCTCGACGTGCCCAACGCCAACACGCTGATCGTCGACCGGGCCGACAACTACGGCCTGTCGCAACTCCACCAGCTCAGGGGCCGGGTCGGGCGAGGCAGGGAGCGCGGTTACGCGTACTTCCTCTACCCGCCGGAGAAGCCGCTGACCGAGACCGCCCACGAGCGCCTGGCCACCATCTCGCAGCACACCGAGATGGGCGCCGGCATGTACGTCGCCATGAAGGACCTGGAGATCCGCGGCGCGGGCAACGTGCTCGGCGCCGAGCAGTCGGGCTTCATCGCGGGCGTCGGCTTCGACCTCTACGTACGCCTGATGGCCGAGGCCGTGCAGGAGCAGAAGGCCAAGCTGTCCGGGGCCGCGGTGACCGAGGAGCAGCCCGACGTCAAGGTCGAGCTGCCGATCAACGCCCACATCCCGCACGACTACGTCACCTCCGAGCGGCTGCGGCTGGAGGCGTACAAGCGGATCGCGGCGATCTCCGCGCCGATCCACATCGACGAGGTGCGCGAGGAGCTCACCGACCGCTACGGCAAGCCGCCGGTCGAGGTGGACAACCTGCTGGAGGTGGCGCGCTTCCGGATCAGGGCGCGTTCCGCCGGGCTGACCGACGTCACGTTGCAGGGGCAGAACATCAAGTTCGGCCCGGCGCGGCTGAAGGAGTCGCAGCAGGTCAGGCTCGACCGGCTGTACAAGAAGGCCATCTACAAGCAGGCCGCCGAGACGTTGCTGGTGCCCGTTCCCAAGACCAAGCCGCTGGGCGGGCAGCCGTTGCGCGACCTCGATCTGCTCAAATGGTGCGGTGACCTGGTCGAGGCGATGTTCTTGGAGCCTGCGCGGGTAAGCTAAGCGCGGTTTTTGTTCGGAAAGGGACGCATGTGAAGTCGATTCGAGTGGCCGTGGCCGCCGGCGCGGTCGGGTTGGCCGCGCTGACCGCCTGCTCTTCGCCCATGGAGGCCGGAGCAGCGGCCGTGGTCGGGAGCGAGCGCATCTCGGCCCGCGACCTGACCAAGAACGTTCAGGAGTACGAGGCCGCGCTCAAGCGGGCCAACGTCACGTCCGAGCAGCTCGGGGTGCCCGTCACCCAGTTCGTGCTCTATCGGATGGCGAACGAGAGCGCGTTCAGGCAGCTGGCGGCCAAGCACAACGTGCAGGTCAGCGAGGGCGAGATCGACAACGCGCTCAAGGACCCGGGCCAGTACCAGTCGCCCGAGATCAACCTGATCGCCCGGGGCGTCAGCCCGGCCGACGCGCGCGGCTACCTGCGGGCGGAGCTGGGCGCGGTCAAGGTGCGCAACCAGCTCGGCGGCGCGCAGGACCAGGCGGCCCAGGAGAAGTTCGTCAAGGAGCTGACCAGCATCAAGCCGGTCTACAGCCCGCGTTACGGCGAGTTCACCCAGCAGGGGTTCGTCGACCCGGGCCGGTTCGGCAAGAACACCCAGCAGGCCCAGCAGCAGGCGCAACAGCAGGCCCAGCAGCAGGGCCAGCAGGGTTAGCCATGCCGCTCATCGTCGTCACCACCTCGCCCAGGGTCGCGCCGGGCCTGCTCAGCCACCAGGCCTGGCGGGCGCTGGGCTCGGGGCCCGTGCTGACCGGCTCCGGCGGCCATCCGCAGCTGCCCTACCTGGCCGACGCCGGGATCGAGGTGGAGGTCGTCACGCCCGACGCGGCCGCGCTGGCCGGGCGGGCGGTGCGGGAGCGGGTCGTCTGGCTCGCCGGTGACGACGAGGAGTTCATGCGCGCGATCGGCCGTGCCGCCATCGCGCTCGACGAGCCGCCGCTGATCGAGGTCGTGCCGGGCTCCTACGACCTGCCGGGCTCGCGGGTGCTCGACCTGGTCGGGGTGATGGACCGGCTGCGTACGGAGTGCCCGTGGGACCGCAAGCAGACGCACGAGTCGCTCGTGCCGTACCTGCTGGAGGAGTCGTACGAGGTGCTGGAGACGATCGAGCAGGGCGACTACCCGGCGCTCCGCGAGGAGCTCGGCGACCTGCTGCTCCAGGTGGTCTTCCACGCCCGCGTGGCCGAGACGTTCGACATGGACGACGTCGCCGCCGGCATCGTCGAGAAGCTGGTGCGGCGGCATCCGCACGTGTTCGGCTCGGTGCGCGCCGAGAGCGCCGACGAGGTCAACGACAACTGGGAAACGATCAAGGCGGCCGAGCGGGCGGCCAAGGGCGGCGAGTCGTCGGTGCTCGACGGCGTCCCGCTGGGGCAGCCGTCGCTGGCGCTGGCCGCCCAGCTGCTGCGCAGGGCCGAGCGGGCGGGGGCGCCCGAGTCCCTGGCGGCGGCGGTCGGCCAGGGGGTGGCGAGGGAGCTGTTCGACCTCGTACGCCGCGCCCAGGAGGCCGGGCTCGACGCCGAGGCCGAGCTGCGGGCGGCGGC
>JABFVJ010000156.1 GCA_013362835.1 Nonomuraea sp.
GAGCTGGGCCAGAAAGCGCAGGCCGTAGGCGGTGATGTCGGTGCGGCGCACGGCCAGCACGCCGAGGCCGAGCAGCAGCGCGATCGGCCAGATGATCGGCGTGAACGCGGTGGTGACCGTCAGGAGCAGGGCGTACGCCCAGGTGGCGCGCCAACTGCCGCGCGCGTCGGAGGCGTTCGTCAGGCCGGCGGCCGCGATGCCCGCGCGCGCGATGAGCGGCAGCAGGATCGCGAGGACGGCGGTGCCGATGCGGCCGCCGGCGAGGGCGCCGGTGGCCGCGGGCAGGAAGGCGTAGACGACGGCCGCCCACGCGCGCAGGAGCCGGGACTCGACCAGGGGCCGGGAGGCGAAGTAGGCGGTGAACCCGGCCAGCGGCACCGAGCCGACGAGCAGGACGGTGACCGCGAGCCCGGTCGAACCGAAGAGCACGGAGGCGAGCATCGCGAGGATCGCCAGGTAGGGCGGCGCGGACGGGGTGCCGCCGGCGCCGACGGCATGCCAGGCGTCCAGGTAACGCGACCACAGTTCGCCGGAGTCGGCCGGGGCGGGCAGAAGAGCGCCGCCCGAGAGCGCGCCGGAGCCGAGGAGTTCACGGCAGGCGACGAGCGAGACGAGCAGCAGCACCAGGAAGAGCACCGGCCCGGGCTTGCGGGCGATGCGCTTGACGCGGGCGAACTGCTCGATCTCCAGGAAGTCGGCGTCGTCACCGCCGGGCCCGGACTCGACGGCGCCGCCATGGCGTCCCGCGCCCGAGGTGGCCTCGGGGTCGGAGCTGCCGAAGAAGCTGCCGGCGGCCTGCTCCACGGTGGCCCGCACGGTCGCGCCGGGTGGCGGGAACAGCGGGCGCATCTCGTCCTTGTCCACCACCGATGTGCCGCGCCTGCGGCGCCCGGCGATGATCCGCTCGGGCCGCAGCAGGGTGCTCAGCAGGCCGCGGATCTCGTCGAGGGCCTGTCCGGGGACCTTGCCGACGAGATAGGCGACCGTCCTGAGCACCGTGCCGACGACGAGGCGCAGCAGGACCCAGGGGAGGACGGCCGTACGGCTGTTGACGAGCAGGGTGTAGGCGGCGCCCGCCTTGTCGACCTTGTGCGGGGAGGCGGCGGTGCGGCCCACGCAGTCGACGGCGCGGCGCTCGCGGGAGGCCGCCTCCGCGTGGCGGACGACCGCCTCGGGGGCGACGAGGACGCGATGGCCGGCGGCGGTGGCGCGCCAGCAGAGGTCGACGTCGTCGCGCATCAGGGGCAGGCGCCGGTCGAAGCCGCCCAGTGCGTCGAAGACGTCGCGCCGGACGAGCATGCCGGCGGTGGAGACGGAGAGCACGGGCCGGACGTGGTCGTGCTGGCCCTGGTCCTGTTCGCGGCGGTCGAGGCCGGTCCAGCGGCGCCCGGAGTGGGCGATGGTGACGCCGACCTCCAGGAGTTGCCGTTTGTCGTACCAGCCGCGGAGCTTGGGGCCGACGACGGCCACGTCGTCCCGGCCGAGCTCCAGTTCCTGGTCGACGACCCGCAGCAGCTGGGCCAGGGCGTCGGGTTCGGGGGCACAGTCGTCGTGCAGCAGCCACAGCCACTGCACCGGCTCTCCGTGCGGGAGCTCCGGCAGGTCGTAGGCGTCGTCGCGCCATGTGCGCGTGACGGGATCCCAGCCGCTGGGGCGCTTGAGGTACGCCAGCTCGTCCGGGGTGAGGACGGGTGCGGTGCGGTTGGCCTCCTCGACGGCCTGGCCGAAGCCGGTACGGCGGGCGAGGTGCAGCACCCGGTCGGCGCCGAGGGCGTCGGTGACCAGTTGCGCGGAGGCGTCGGCGCTGCCGGTGTCGGCGGCCATCGCGAACTGGACGGGGCGCTCCTGGCCGAGCAGCCCGGCGAGCGCGTCGGGCAGCCAGCGGGCGCCGTCGTGCGCGACGAGGACCGCGGTCACCACATGACGCGGGAACTCAGGAGTGGCAGCGTCGTGGGCTGCCGTGTGGCTGTGCACGGACATCGAGGTACGGGCCCCGGTTCGGTGGACTGCGGTGGACGCCTGTGCCCCGAGGGGGCAGCGGGGCGTCTCGGACGAGCGACCACACTATCGGCTGGGCACAGCGGCGGCCCGCCGCCTGTGGACAACCCACCTGCGACGGGCCGTAAGTCCCGTATGTGCGTGCGATGTGATGCCGGTCGGTCAGATCGCGGCCTTCTTCAGGCGGCGCCGCTCCCGTTCGGACAGGCCGCCCCAGATGCCGAAGCGCTCGTCGTTGGCGAGGGCGTACTCGAGGCACTCGGAGCGGACCTCACAAGCCAGGCAGACCTTCTTGGCCTCACGGGTGGAGCCACCCTTCTCGGGGAAGAAGGACTCGGGGTCGGTCTGGGCGCACAGCGCGCGCTCCTGCCAGCCGAGTTCCTCGTCCGCGTCGTCGACC
>JABFVJ010000174.1 GCA_013362835.1 Nonomuraea sp.
GTCGGCCTGCGCATGGCGCTGCCCGGCCGCCCGGTGGTCGCGGTCGTGGGCGACGGCTCCGCCCTGTACGGCATGCACGCCCTGTGGAGCGCCGCCCACTACCGCGTGGGCGCCCTGTTCGTCGTGCTCGCCAACGGCCGGTACGCGGTCATGGACCGCCTGGCCGACAAACAGGGCGGCAAGGCACCGTGGCCGCCGTTCACCGAGGTGGACATGGGCGCGCTGGCGAGGTCGCTGGGCTGCCCGGCCCGCCGCGTGACCGGCCACGACGAGCTGACCGCGACCCTGGACGAGGTCGTCCCGTCACTGGCCGCCCGCGAGGAGCCCCTGCTGCTCGACGTGACCGTGACCGTGGACCCGGACTTCCGGCCCTGAGGCGGTCACCACGCGGGTCGTGCCCCGGGCTCGAAGCAGACGTCCGGGACGGCGTCCGGCTTGAACGCCTCCTCCAGGCCCCACCGCTCGTACGGACGTGAGCACGGCGACGCGGCGGCGATGGCGAGCTCGCGCGCGTCGAGGTCCATCACCACCGAGTAGACCGTGCAGCACTCCTCGCCCGGCGCCGACTCGGGGTCGGGGTGGCGGCAGACGCCGTCGGGGAAGGAGTAGTGGTCGCGCAGGGCGGCGACGACGTCGTCGAGCCGTACGGCCCGCTCGGCGGCGGCGTCCTCCAGCAGGTGGCGCACGCGTTCGGGACGCAGCAGCGTCAGGCCCGAGCTGGCCGCCTTCCTGTCCACCAGCGGCAGCGCCGCCTGGAAGTGGTTGGAGTGGGCGAGCAGGCCGTCGCGCGGCAGCAGCGCCCCGAACACGTCGGGCGCGACCTCCAGGTCGATCGCCTCGCCTCCGGCGTCGGCGATCAGCAGGTTGCCCGAGGAGACGCGCGGCACGTCGAGCACCTTGCGGTGGGCCCGGCTCATCCGGTCGGCCTGCAGCACCCCGCGCAGCAGAAAGTGGTACGGGACCCCCGCCCCGGCGCTGTCGCGGTCGGACCGCAGCCGGTTCGCGCACACGCCCAGCCCCGCGGAGTTGAGCCCCGACTTGGCCAGCATGCCCGCCTCGGCGAGCGTGAGCACCGCGAACCCCTCGGTGTCGCGCGTGGCCAGCAGGAACGTGACGGGCCCCTGCTCGGGATGCCAGTCCCAGTTCTGGGCGAGCAGGGTGTGGCCCTCGGCGGTGTACTTGGGCAGGACGGCGAGCGAGGTGCAGCCCTCGTCGTGGTAGTCGGTGCCGTCGAGCAGCTCGGTGCGGGCGTTGAGCGCGAGGATGTGCTCGACCGGCTGCCCGGCGCCCGCCGCGAGCCCTTCCAGCATCGCGGCGATGCTCTCGTCGTAGTCTCTGGCCACGTCGAGGTAGGTCAGGCCCCAGCGCCGCACGTCGGCCGGGGAGAGCCCGGCCTTGTCGCGGAAGCGGCGCAGATAGGTCTCCACGCTGCGCGCGACCAGGTCGCCGGTAAGGCGGCCGAGCTCGGCCCCCATCTCCTCGTAGGTGCCCTCGACAGCGATGAGCGGGGTGTCCATGAAGAAGCCTTCCGTGAGGGGACAGGGCTCGGTCTTCTTCCCATTCCCCCCATCACGGCTTCATCCCCGCCGCGTCAGGAACGCTCGGCGGCCTCGACCACGTTGGAGAGCAGGAGCGCGCGGGTCATCGGCCCGACGCCGCCCGGGTTGGGGGTGAGGAAGCCGGCGACCTCCTCCACGTCGAGCGCCACGTCACCGGCGATCTTGCCGTTGACCCGCGAGACCCCCACGTCGAGGACGGCCGCGCCGGGCTTGACCATGTCACGCGTGATGAGCTCGGGCACGCCCGCGGCGGCCACGACGATGTCGGCGCGGCGCACGTGGGCCGCCAGGTCGTGGGTGCCGGTGTGGCAGAGGGTCACGGTGGCGTTCTCGGTGCGGCGGGTCAGCAGGAGGCCGAGCGAGCGGCCCACGGTGATGCCGCGGCCGACCACGACCACGTCGGCGCCCTTGATCGGCACGTTGTACTGCTCCAGGAGCAGGACGATGCCGTGGGGCGTGCAGGGCAGCGGGGCGTCGACCATGTGGACGAGGCGGCCGAGGTTGACCGGGTGGAGGCCGTCGGCGTCCTTCGCCGGGTCCATGCGCTCCAGCAGGGCCATCGTGTCGAGGTGCTTGGGCAGCGGGAGCTGGACGATGTAGCCGGTGCAGGCCGGGGAGGCGTTGAGCTCGTCGATGGCCGCCTCGACGTCCTTCTGGCTCGCGGTGGCCGGGAGGTCGACGCGGAGGGAGGCGATGCCGACCTCCGCGCAGTCGCGGTGCTTGCCCGCGACGTAGATCTGGCTGCCAGGGTCGTCGCCGACCAGGACGGTGCCCAGGCCCGGCGTGATGCCGCGTTCCTTGAGCGCGGCCACCCGGGTCGCGAGGTCTGCCTTGATCTTGGCGGCGGTCGCCTTGCCGTCGAGTTTCACTGCGCTCATGCCGCCAATCCTTCCACGACTCCTCCGGCTCCCGTCACGGGCCACCCTTCGATGACGGCCAACGGTCCAAGGTCATCCAGAGTTTTTCCACAGATGGGAGGCAGACGGCCTCAGTTGTCCACAGGCAAACGATGACATCGTTGTCATCGATCTTGGAAGGGCATATCGTGACGGGCGCCGGTTTCACGTCCGAGGAGGTCTCCTTGCCCGCCCGTCCGCTGTCCGTCCCGCGTCCTCAGGCCGCATGCCGATGAGCCGCGTCCTCGCCATCGACATCGGAGGAACCAAACTCGCCGCCGCGCTCGTCGACGAGTCGGGCTCCCTCCTGCGCACGGCCACCAGGCCCACGCCGCGCGCCGACGTCATGTCCGCCCTCGCGGCCCTCGTCGCGGAGGTGACCGACGGCGGGCCGCCGGCCCTGGCCGTCGGCGTCGGCTGCGCGGGTCCCCTCGACCTCGCCACCGGCACGGTGAGCCCGGTCAACATGCCGAGCTGGCGCGGCTTCCCGCTGCGCGACGAGCTCCGCGCGCTGACCGGCCTGCCCGCCGTGCTGGCCGGCGACGCCCAGTGCATGGCGCTCGGCGAACACTGGCTGGGCGCCGGGCGCGGCAGCGCCTCGCTGCTCGGCGTCGTCGTGTCCACCGGCATCGGCGGCGGCCTGGTGATCGACGGAGCGCCGCTCCTCGGCCCGGCAGGCAACGCCGGTCATGTCGGCCACATGAGCATCGACCCCGGCGGCGAGCGCTGCGAGTGCGGCGGCAGAGGCTGCGTCGAACGTTACTCCAGCGGCCCCAACCTGGCCCGATGGGCGCTGGAGCACGGCTGGTCGCCCTCCGACGGAGAGCCCGACGCGCGTGCGCTCGCCGCCGACGCGGCGGCCGGTCATCCCGTCGCGGTGTCCGCCTTCGAGCGTGGCGCGCGGGCGCTGGCGGGCATGATCGCGTCCACGGCGGCCGCGGTCGAGCTCGACACCGTGGTCATCGGCGGCGGCGTGTCGGCGGCCGGCGCGGTCCTCTTCTCGCCCCTGGAGCGGGCGCTCGACGACGTGGCCGGGCTGGCCTTCGTCAGGGCGGTGCGGGTCAGGCCGACGACGCTGGGCGTGCGCGCGGGGCTCGCCGGAGCGGCCCGGCTCGCCTGGCGGCTGACCGGTGATCTGGAGGCTAGTCCCGCTCGGCGAAGCGAGCCTCGCGGCGTTCGATGATCCGGCGGGTGAAGGGGATGACCTCCACGACGCGGCTGCCGAGGTACGCGCCGATGAAGGCGAGGACCAGCAGGACGAAGGGGCTGGTCGCGAAGCCGTTCATGGTCACGAAAGCTTGCAGGGCCGCGTCGAGCATCGGGACTCCGGGGGTATGAGCACAGAAGGGCGGCACTCAGGCTAACCGCAACAAACCACTGCTCGGGCAAAAAATGGATAAAGGGCGACAAGTGATCTCTTGTCGCCCTTATGGTGATCAATCGGTGATCAGTGGAAGAAGTGGCGAGTGCCGGTGAAGTAGAGGGTGAGGCCGACCTTCTCGCAGGCGGCGATGACCTCTTCGTCCCGGATCGAGCCGCCGGGCTCGACGATCGCCTTCACCCCTGCGTCGATCAGCACCTGCGGCCCGTCGGCGAACGGGAAGAACGCGTCGGAGGCCGCGACCGAGCCCGCCGCCCGCTCCCCCGCCCTGTTGACCGCGAGGCGGCAGGAGTCGACCCGGTTGACCTGCCCCATGCCCACGCCCACCGTGGCGCCGTCGGCGGCGAGCAGGATGGCGTTCGACTTCACCGACCGCGTGGCCCGCCAGGCGAAGGCCAGCTCGGCGAGCAGCTCGGGCGAGGCGGCCGCGCCGGTCTTGAGCTGCCACGTCGAGGGATCGTCGCCGTCGGCGTCGACCCGGTCGACCGACTGCACCAGCAGGCCGCCGTCGATCCTGCGGAACTCGACCGGCTGCGACGGCCCCTCCGGGCAGCGCAGCAGGCGCAGGCTCTTCTTCGCCCGCAGCACGTCAAGAGCCTCGGCGCTGAAGGCCGGGGCGACGACGACCTCGGTGAACACCTCGGCGATCTGCCTGGCCAGCTCCACGGTGACCTCGCGGTTGACCGCGATCACGCCGCCGTAGGCCGAGACGGGGTCGCAGGCGTGCGCCTTGCGGTGGGCCTCGGCCACGTCGGCGCCGACGGCGATGCCGCACGGGTTCTGGTGCTTGATGACGGCCACGCAGGGCTCGGCGAAGTCCCAGGCGGCCCGCCAGGCGGCGTCGGAGTCGAGGTAGTTGTTGTAGGACATCTCCTTGCCGTGGAGCTGCTCGGCGTTGGCCAGGCCGCCCGAGCCGCCGGTGTAGAGCGCGGCGCGCTGGTGCGGGTTCTCGCCGTAGCGCAGGGTCGCCTTCCGCTCGTACGTGGCCCCGGTGAACGCGGCGAACTCCTCCCCGCCCGCGTACGGGCCGGCGAACCAGTTGGCCACGGCCACGTCGTACGCGGCGGTGTGGGCGTAGGCGAGGCCCGCGAGGTTCCTGCGCTCGTGCAGCGTGAAGCCGCCTTCGGCGAGCGCGGTGAGCACGTCGCCGTAGGCGGCGGGATCGACCACGACCGCGCAGGTCGCGTGGTTCTTGGCGGCGCCGCGGATCATCGCGGGCCCGCCGATGTCGATCTGCTCGACGCACTCCTCGTCGGACGCGCCGGAGGCCACCGTCTCCTGGAACGGATAGAGGTTGACCACGACGAGCTGGAACGGGTCGATCTCCAGCTCGTCGAGCTGGGCCACGTGGTGCGGCTTGGTGAGGTCGGCGAGGAGCCCGGCGTGCACACGCGGGTGCAACGTCTTGACCCGGCCGTCGAGGCACTCGGGAAACCCGGTGAGCTGCTCCACCTTGGTCACCGGGATGCCGTAGGACGCGATCGCGGCGGCCGTGCCGCCGGTCGACACGATCTCCACGCCGGCGCCGTCGAGTGCCCTGGCCAGCTCTTCCAGCCCGGACTTGTCGTAGACAGCGATCAGCGCGCGCCGGATGGCGATGCGAGTCACGTGCTTTCCCCTCCTGATTGGTTGCCGATGCGGACGGTGCGTCCGCTGACCGTCCAGCCCTCGCGGGCCATCCGGCCGACGATGTCGACGAGCAGGCGGCGCTCGACGGTCTTGATGCGCTCGTGCAGGACGACCTCGTCGTCGCCGGGCAGCACGGACACCGCTTCCTGGGCGACGATCGGCCCCGTGTCGACGCCCGCGTCGGCCAGCATCACCGTGCAGCCGGTCACCTTCACGCCGTGGGCCAGCGCGTCACGCACGCCGTGGGCCCCCGGGAAGGACGGCAGCAGCGCCGGATGGGTGTTGAGCACGGGGAAGGCGTCGAGCGACGGCGCACCCAGAATCTTCATGAAGCCCGCCGACACCACCAGGTCGGGCTCGTACGACGCGATCTTGGCCGCGATGGCGGCGTCCCAGTCCGCCCGGGTCGCGTAATCGCGCAATTTTTCAACAAAAGTCGGGACATTCGCCTTGGCTGCTCTGACCAGCCCTTCTATGCCGTCCCGGTCGGCGCCCACCGCCACCACACGCGCCCCGTACGACGGGTCGGCGGAAGCGTCCAGCAGGGCCTGTAGGTTGGTTCCAGAGCCGGAGACGAGGACGACGAGCCGCCCAGCCTTTGACACGCACACTCCAAAGAATGGAAACAGGGTGGGGCTGACAGGGTATCCGTTCCTTGCCCGGCGACGCAGAGGAGGTCAGGGTGTCGACACCGGTGCAGGCACCGGCGGGCCAGCAGCCCGCTGATTCGGCGGGTCGCCGTGCGATCTGGTTGTCCATCGCGGCGCTGGCCATGACGTTCATGCTGCCGCTCGCCGGCCTGGTCATGGCGCTGTTCGCGCTCATGGCGGGCGTCCGCGCGCTCCCCCGGCTCAAGGGTGCGAGCCGGCCCACCGGCACGGCCGTCGGCGGCATCACCATCTCCTCGATCGCGCTGGCCCTGTCGGCGATGGCCACGGGGATGCAGCTCTACCTCATGGACGAATACTCCGCCTACCAGGAGTGCATGAAGGGCGCGGGCACCGTGTCGGCGCAGGGCGAGTGCTTCACCCAGTTCAGGGACGCGGCCCAGCGCAAACTGCCCCCCGACGTGCTCGAACTCCTCGGGGCCATGCAGCCCTAGTCGCGGTCCCAGGCGTAGGGGTCGACGTAGATGACGTGACCGCCGCGGTCGTCGGACTCGTCCACGATGTCCTTGCGCGGCGGGCGTACCGGCTCGGGGGTCTCGGCGGGGCGCGGGCGGGCCTGGGCCAGGGTCTCGGCCTCGGCCGATGCGTGCTCGTCCTGCCAGTCGTCCCTGATGACCGGGATCTCCTGGGTGTCGGCCTCGGTGGCGTCCATCCAGTGGCCGGGCAGCGGGCGCGGGTCGGACTCGGCGAGGCCCACCTTGCTCGCCGCCTTCGCGATGGCCGCGCCCGCCTTGCGCACCGGGGCGGCGGCCTTGTCGAGGGGCGCGCGGGCCTTCTTGTTGAGCAGCAGCAGGTTGGCCACGCCCGCCGAGATGCCGGCGGCCACGCCCACCTCCAGCGCGACCGACAGCGCCACCTCCCAGGGCGACGGGCCGATCGCCGACAGCCGCCCGCCGCCGATGGGGCCGCCCGACAGGGCCGCCAGCAGGCCGGCGACCAGGCCGGTGGAGACGCCGGTGAGGAAGCCCCACAGGGGGGCGGCCTCGTACGAGGGGGAGGGCGAGATCCGGGCCACGATCACGCCCGCCACCGCGCCCGCCGCGAACGGCAGCGCGATCACCGCCATCATCCACGCGGGCACGGGACCGCTCTCCGGCAGCGCGCCGAGCAGCGGCAGGCTGGGCACGGTGCCGAGCTCGACGCCCGTCGGGGCGACCAGCGTGTCCGCGCCGATGGCGAACCCCGGCCCGGCGATGTAGGAGGAGGCCCAGATCACCGCGTTCAGCAGGTAGAGAAGCTGGAGCAACAGCAGCAGCACGCCGCCGACGAAGCCCGGCGCGAGCACGTCCGACAGGTCCTTGACCTGGCCGAAGTTCAGCACGACCGCGGTCAGCACCAGCGCCAGCCCGGCCACCAGCAGCAACATGGTGGCGACCGCCGTGCCGACCGTGACGGCCCGCACCCGCTCGGGCAGCAGCTTGAGCATGATCCGCCAGGGGCCGATCATGCGGGCCGTGGCCAGCGCGCCCGCGAGGAAGGCCAGCACGAAGTGGCTGAGCAGCGCCTCACCGATGAACGGCTGCGTGATCTCGTTGCTCGCCACCAGCGCGATCAGCCCGGCGAGCAGCGCGTAGGGGGCCGCCAGCGAGACGCCCGCCTGGCCGACCAGGACGAGCTGCGCGCGGCGGCGGGCGTTGGCCTGCTCGCGCGGGCTGTTCTTGGGCAGCCGGGCGGGCAGGCGCAGCCGCAGGTCGGCGTCACGGGCCATCCACCGGCCCGCGCGGTACAGCAGGAAGGCGGGCAGGATCATCAGGCCGAGCGGCAGCAGCCCGACCCGGCCGCCGGGCATCGCGAACCCGGCGTGGTGGGCGGCCAGCCACAGCTGCGCCGCCGCGCGGAACACCCCCGGCAGGCCGGCGCCGAGCGTGCCGCGGGGCGCGGCGATCCAGCCCACCAGGGTGAGCGTGGTGAGCACGGCCAGGCCGACGCCGAGCGTGCACGCGGCGGCCAGCATCCCCGACACGGGTAGCGGCCGCCTCGCCTCGTCGTCGTCGGTCGAGACCCCGGGGAGCTTGCCGAGCACCGACTTGGGGGCGGTACGCAACTGGTCGAGAATCGCCGTCACAGATGCGATTTTCTCAATCTTTCCCAACCATCGCTTGGTTGACGCGCCGCCGCCCATCCACTTTGTGCACTTCTTCTCCCCCACCGCACCGCTCCGCCCGCCGCACTTCGCCACTCGCCGCGATCTCCGTCGACCACCGCGCCATGCGCTGATCGCCGTGCTTGTGCTGATCGCTGTGCTCGCGCTGGTCGCCGTGCTTCGCCGTTTTGTCTTTACGCTGTGACGGGGTTGCCCCAAGCGCCGATCTTGGTGGGCGTCTGTCCAGGGAGACGCTGACTGAGCCGGTCAGTGGCGCGCCGCCGTCACGAACGCCCCGTGGGCCGGGTCCGTGCATGGAAAAGCCCCACGTGGCGCAGGCCAGGCGGAGCTTTTCCAACGGCGTGACTAGCGGGACTGCATGATCTCGCGCATCAGGCGGGCCGTCTCGGAGGGGGTCTTGCCGACGCGGACGCCGACCTTCTCCAGGGCCTCCTTCTTGGCCTGGGCCGTGCCGGCCGAGCCGGAGACGATGGCGCCGGCGTGGCCCATCGTCTTGCCCTCGGGGGCGGTGAAGCCCGCGACGTAGGCCACGACGGGCTTGGTGACGTGCTGCTCGATGTAGGCCGCGGCCCGCTCCTCGGCGTCGCCGCCGATCTCACCGATCATCACGATCGCGTCGGTGTCGGGGTCGTCCTGGAACGCCTGGAGCGCGTCGATGTGCGTGGTGCCGATGACCGGGTCGCCGCCGATGCCGACCGCGGTGGAGAAACCGTAGTCGCGCAGCTCGTACATGAGCTGGTAGGTGAGCGTGCCCGACTTCGAGACCAGGCCGATGCGGCCGGCGGTGGTGATGTCGGCGGGGATGATGCCGGCGTTGGAGGCGCCGGGCGAGGCGATGCCGGGGCAGTTGGGGCCGATGATGCGGGTCTTGTTGCCCTTGGCCACCGCGTACGCCCAGAACTCGGTCGAGTCGTGGACCGGGATGCCCTCGGTGATCACGACGCAGAGCGGGATCTCGGCGTCGACGGCCTCCTTGACGGCGGCCTTGGTGTGGGCCGGCGGCACGAAGACGACCGACACGTCGGCGCCCGTCTGCTCCATGGCCTCCTTGACCGTGCCGAACACGGGCAGGCCCTCGTGCGTGATGCCGGCCTTGCGGGCGTTGACGCCGCCCACGACCTTCGCGCCGGAGGCGAGCATGCGGCGGGTGTGCTTGGTGCCCTCACCGCCGGTCATGCCCTGAACAATGATCTTGCTGTTCTCGGTCAGCCAGATAGCCATGTCTCACGCACCTACCGCAGCGAGCTCGGCGGCCCGCTTGGCCGCGTCGTCCATCGTGTCGACCAGCTCGACGCGCGGGAGCGCGGCGTCGGCCAGGATCTGCCGCCCGAGCTGGGCGTTGTTGCCGTCGAGCCGGACCACCAGCGGGTGGGTGACGGCCTCGCCGCGGCTCTCCAGCAGCTTGAACGCCGAGACGATGCCGTTGGCGACGGCGTCGCAGGCGGTGATGCCGCCGAAGACGTTCACGAAGATCGACTTCACGCTCGGGTCGGAGAGGATGATCTCCAGGCCCGCGGCCATGACCTCGGCCGACGCGCCGCCGCCGATGTCGAGGAAGTTCGCGGGGGACGGCTTGCCGGGGAACGCCTCGCCGGCGTAGGCCACCACGTCGAGCGTGGACATGACCAGGCCGGCGCCGTTGCCGATGATGCCGACGTCGCCGTCGAGCTTGACGTAGTTGAGGTCCTTCTCCTTGGCCTTGGCCTCAAGAGGGTCCTCGGCGGCCTTGTCGGCCAGGGCCTCGTGGTCGGCCTGGCGGAAGCCGGCGTTGTCGTCGAGGGTGACCTTGCCGTCGAGGGCCTTCACCTGGCCGTCGGCCGACAGGATCATCGGGTTGACCTCGACCAGCGTGGCGTCCTCGTCGACGAAGCAGCACCAGAGCTTCTCGATGAGCTCGGCGGCGCCGTCGAGCGACTTCTCCGGCAGGCCGCCGGCCTCCGCGATCTCGCGGGCCTTGGCGCGGTCGATGCCGTCGAGGGCCGAGACCGGCACCTTGGCGACCTTCTCGGGCGTGCTGTGGGCGACCTCTTCGATGTCCATGCCGCCGGCGGCGGAGCAGATCGCGAGGAAGGTACGGTTCGCGCGGTCGAGCAGGAAGGAGAAGTAGTACTCCTCCGCGATCGCGCTGGCCTCCTCCACGAGCACCTTGTGGACCGTGTGGCCCTTG
>JABFVJ010000289.1 GCA_013362835.1 Nonomuraea sp.
ACCCATGATCCTGATCACGGGTGCCACAGGTGACTAGAGGCGCACCAGCTTGTCGAAGAGCCGGGCCAGCTCGGTGTCGGGGTCGGCGGTCAGCCCCGCGTGCACAGGGCCGGCCTGGACGACCGTGCTGCGCGGCGCGGTCAGCCAGCGGAACCTGCTTCCGAGCGGCTCGGCGGCGAGCGGGCCCGGCTGGTCGCCGCACGCTCGCTCGTAGGCGCTGAGCGCGTGGCGCACGCCGTCGACGTCGGCGCCGGGGTCGAGGACGCGCAGGCGGGCTGGGTCGAGCTCGACGCGGGCGCACAGGTAGTCGCGCGGCTGGCAGTAGAGCAGCACGCCCGCGTTGATCAGCTCGCCGCGCTCCACCTTGGGCACGACGCGGATCACCGCGTACTCGTAGACGTCTCTGGTCACCGGCCGCCTCCTCGCCAGAACTCGCCGACCGACCCGGGCCCGGACGGCCGGTGCCCCTTGTCCGGCGTGCGTGCCAGCCACTCGCGCGGGCCGTGGGCCCGGCTCAGCAGATGATCGGCATAAGCCTCGCGTACGGCCTCGGCCGAGTCGAACCCCGGCTCGCCGTCGAGCCATTCGCCCGGCACCAGGGCCGTGACCTCGTCGAGCAGCTCCCGCGTGATGCGCCCGGCGAGGTCGTCGCCCGCCCCGGCCACGTCGGCGGCGAACGGCGCGAGCACGTGGTCGCCCGCGTCGAAGACGCGCTGCGGGTCGGCCGTGGGCCAGTTGTGGTGGAACCACAGGGCCGCGCCGTGGTCGATGAGCCAGGTGTCGCGGTGCCAGACCAGCAGGTTGGGGTTGCGCCAGCTCCGGTCGACGTTGTGGATCAGGCCGTCGAACCACACCACCTTGGAGGCGAACACCGGGTCGGGGATCCAGCCCAGCGGGTCGAACCCGAGCGCGCCGGGCAGGAAGTCGACCGCCAGGTTGAGGCCGGTGCTGGCCTTCAGCAGGTCCTGCACCTCCTCGTCGGGCTCGCGGGCGCCGAGCTGGGGGTCGAGGTCGATGAGCTTGAGCTCGGGAGTGCGCAGCCCCAGCCTGCGGCCCAGCTCGGCGGCGATGATCTCCGCGACGAGCACGCGGCGGCCCTGGCCCGCCTCGCGGAACTTCACGACGTAGGTGCCGAGGTCGTCGGCCTCGACGACCCCCGGCAGCGACCCGCCCTCCCGAAGCGGGGTCACATAACGGGTGGCTGCGATCTTTTCCAGCACGGGACGAGGTTATCGCCCCACCAGCCCCATCCTGTAACCGATCGGCGAACGCCGTTCCGGCGGGGGTCGTGGCCGCCATACCGAACCCATAGGTGACTCATAACGCTCCGCCCTAGGTTCGTCCCAGTCGATCGGCCGGGACAGGGGCGCCGGTCGGCGGAGCGGGTCCGAGGGCGGACCCGCGTGTGAACGTCGCGGGCGCACAGCCCCGCATCCACCGACATCAGGAGAAACGATGAAGCGTTGTCTCGCCGGCGTGCTGCTCGCCATCTTCGCCGTGATCGGCGCGGGAACGGTCCAAGCCCCTTCGGAGCCGCCGTCGCCGGCGCACTACCTGGCGGCCGACTGCGGCGAGCACGAATGGTCCTGCGGGTAGGCCGCCCGCTACTCGGCGGGGGACCGGCTCCCGGACATGGCGGCGACGGCCTTGGCGTGCCAGGTCCAGGCGCCCAGGTCCGCGAAGAGGTCGGCGGCCTCGCCGTGGCGCTCCTGGGCGCACAGCACCCGTCCCTCCAGCAAGGGATCGCGCAGGTCGCGCGCGCACGCCAGAGCGCCGGCGAGGGCCGTCCCCGCCGCGACGGCGTCCCCGGTCCGTTTCAGGCACTCGCCGAGCGCGAGCTGTACGAACGCCTCACCGAG
Organism: Nonomuraea sp.; assembly: GCA_013362835.1. Next base: position 1,860 of record JABFVJ010000289.1, read on the forward strand.
CCGGTCGTCGATCTCACGGACCAGGAGCAGCGCCTCCTCGCAGGCGAGGCGGGCGTCCTCGTGCCTGCCCTGGGCGAGGCAGACCTCGGCCAGCCGCTTGAGGATGTTCGCCCGCAGGCGGCGTTCGGCGGGGTCGATGACCGAGGCGGCCTCCGTCAGCGCGAGCCGCGCCTGCTCCGGCCGGTCGGCCTGAAGGTGCACGAAGCTGATGTGCATCAGCGCGAGCGCCTGGGCGGAGGCGTCGCCGACCTCGCGCAGCAGGGTCAGCGCCCGGGTCGCGGCGGCGTAGGAGGCTCGGAGGTCGCCGCGGGCCTCGTCCACGCTCGCCCGGTAGCGCAGGGCGAGCCCCAGGCCGTGCGGGTGACCGAGGGCCTCGAACTGGCCGGCCGCCCGCGCCAGCGGCCCGGCCGCGGCCCGCAGGTCGCGCAGGTGCACGTACAGTGAGCCCAGGCTGAGCTCCATCGCGGCGGTCCCGAGCCGGTCGCCGGCCTGGTGGCAGGCCGCGAGCGCGGTCTCCGACATCGTGCGCCAGTCGTCGTAGTGGGCCCGCCGCTCCAGCAGGAACACCGACATCGACGCGAGCTCCCAGGCCAGCCCGGCCTGTCCGAGTGCCGCGCACCGGTCCACGACCGCGACGATGTTCTGACGCTCCGCCTCCGTCCAGCCCGGCCGGCCGCCGAGCAGGCGGTCGACGGTCTCCGCGTCGAGCGGCAGCCTGGGGGAGTCGCCGAGCACGATCATCCCGTTCGGCCTCCTGCCCTCGCGCAGCCTGTTCTGCTCGATGAGCCCGAGCAGGCAGCTCGCCACCCGGACGACGGCCGCGGTACGCGAGGCGGCGTCCTCCTCGGCGTCGGCCCGTTCCCTGGAGAACAGGCGGATGAGGTCATGGAAGCCGTAGCGGGGCCGGCCCGCGGCGTCGTCGCCGAGCGGCTGGGCGAGCTGGCGGTCCACGAGCTGTTCGCACAGCTCCTCGGCGACCGGCAGCGGCACTTCGGCGAGCGCGGCCACGACCCAGGGCGCGAAACCGCCGGGCAGGTCGAGCAGTCCGAGGCGGCGGAAGACGAGCTTCGCGGTGGCGGGCAGATTGCGGTAGCTGAGCGCGAAGCTGCCCCGGACCTCCAGCTCCTCCTGGCGCAGCTCGTCGAGGCGCCCGCGTTCGCTCTCCAGGCGGCCGGCCAGGCCGGCCAGCGTCCACGAGCTCCTGGACATCATCCTGGCGCCGACGATGCGCAACGCCAGAGGCAGGCCGTCGCACAGCTCGCCGAGCCGGTGCGCCGCCTCCTGCTCCGCCCGCACCCGCTCGGCCCCGGCCAACCGGCCGAGCAGCTCCACCGCCTCCTCGCGGGTGAGCACGTCGAGGCCGATGGAACGCGCGCCGTGGTGTGCGATGAGCCCGGTGAGCTGCGTGAGGGAGGTGATCACGACGCGGCAGCCCGCCGTGCCGGGCAGCAGCGGACGCACCTGCGCGGCCGAGGCCGCGTTGTCCAGCACGATCAGCATGCGCCGGCCGGCCACCTCGCTGCGGAACAACGCGGTGCGCTCGTCCACGCTCGCCGGGATGCGTTCACCGGGGACGCCGAGCGCGCGCAGGAAACCGGCCAGGGCCGCCTCCGGCGGCAGCGGCGGCGCGTCCCTGTCGTGACCGCGCAGGTTGACGAACAGCTGGCCGTCGGGGAACCGGTCGGCCATCCGGTGCGCCCACGAGACCACCAGGCCGGTCTTGCCGACGCCCGAGACGCCGTACACCACGCAGATGGGCAGCTCGTGCTGGTTGTCCGGCGGGTCGAGCAGGGAGTCGAGCAGGGCGAGCTCCCGCCGGCGTCCGGAGAAGGCCGACACCGCGGGAGGAAGCTGGGCGGGGCGTACGCGGTGCTCCGGCCGCCGTGCCGACGGCTCGTCACGCAGGATCGCGTCGCGGACGGCGCGCAGGGCCGGGCCCGGTTCGAGGCCCAGTTCGTCCACCAGGACCGCGCGGCCGCGTTCGTAGACCTCCAGGGCCTCGGCCTGCCGGCCGGACCGGTGCAGCGCGAGCATGAGCTGCCCTCTGGGGCGTTCGCGCAGCGGGTGTTCCGCCACGAACACCCCGAGCTCGCCCACCAGCGACCTGTGCCTGCCCAGCTCCAGCTCCAGCTCGGCCCAGTCCTCCAGCACGGTCAGCCGCAGCTCCTCCCACCGGACGGCCGCCGCGCGCAGCGCCGGGCTGTCCATCCCGGCCAGCACCTGCCCGCGCCACAACCGGGACGTCTCGCGCAGGAGCGCGGCGGCCTGGGCGGGTTCCGTCTCGCGCGCCCGCGCGAGGTTGGCCTCCACCGTGCGTGTGTCGACGGCCGGGGCGCGCAGCCGGTAGCCGGACTCGGCGGTCTCGATCAGCCCGGGGTCGGCGCCCGCGTTGCGCAGGGCCTTGCGCAGCGCCGACACCGCGATCATCACCTGGTTCCGGCCCGAGGACGGCGGATCTTCGCCCCACACCTGGTCCACCAGCCGGTCGATCGGCACGATCCGCTCGTCGGCCAGCAGTAACGCCGCGAGTGTCGCCTGAGCCCGCGGCCCGCCCACATGGACGGGCCGGCCGCCCACCGTGACCTCGAGCGGGCCGAGGACGGCGAACCGCGCCTCAGCCTCGACCGGGCCTTCTGCTGGGTCGTGCATGCGGCGGCTCCTCCTCGCTGACGTCAGGCATCCCTGCCCTGATGCAGACGGGAAACAGATCACCGTAAATACGGATTCCATGCCTTTCTCTGAAGGGGCAGCATGCCTTACCGGACCGGTTCAGGAAAGATCCACAGGGTCCATGAGTCAGGTCGGGCGGATGAACGGCTGCTGGAGTGAGGCTTCGACGGCGGTGAAGGCGTAGTCGAGCATGTCGCGTTCGTAGGCCGCCTTGGCTTCGGCGAGCGGCTTGCCGGCCGCCAGGCTCTCGCTGAGCGTACGGGCGTCGCGCAGCGCGATGTTCGCGCCCTCGCCGCGGCCGGGGCTCATGCTGTGGACGGCGTCGCCGAGCAGGGTGACGGCGGGCTCGTCCCAGGGGTCCACGCGTCTGGCCGAGTGGGTACGCAGCAGGAACGTCGCCTCGGGGTCGGCCCGTTCCACGATCCGGCGTACGCCCTCGTGCCAGCCGGCGACCGTGGCGAGGGCGAGGTGGTGCAGGTCGGCGGGGGAGGTGTGGCCGGGCTGGGGGCCGGGGGCCGACAGGGTCCACGAGAAGTAGCCGGGGACGTCGGTCAGCTCCAGGCCGGGGGCGTGGCGCGCGGCGGCCTCCCGTACGGGCGTGAACGGGCGGCAGGTGGCGACGGAGATGGCCGTGTGGTCGGGGGCGGTCACGCGGTTGAAGGTGTCGACCAGGTCGGAGGGCGTGGCGGCCAGCAGCTCCGGCGTGAGGCCGGTACGGCCGTACACGGCCCAGTCGAGCTGGTCGACGACGGCGTCGGGGAGGAGCTGGCGGCGTACGCGGGAGGCGACCCCGTCCGCGCCGACCAGCAGGTCGCCCTCGACCGTGGCGCCGCCCGCGAAGCAGGCGCGTACGCGTCCGCCGTCAAGGAGCTCGTACCGGCTGAACTCCCAGCCGAAGCGTACGTCGAGGCCGGACAGCAGGATCTCGCGGAGCGTGAGCCTGTTGACGCCGAGGCCGTCCGCGCCGGGCAGCGTGGGCGGGATGTCCTTGGAGAACTTGGGGACCAGGCGGCTGTCCATGAAGGTCATGCGGCTGGCCGGGCGGATGGAGGTGGCCACGGCCAGGTCGTAGAGGTGTGCGGGCAGGCAGGCCCGCAGCGCTCCCGCGCCGGTTTCCTTGAGGCTGATGCGGTAGCCCTGGGGGCGGTGGGCGGCCGAGGGGTCGCTCTCGAAGACGGTGGCGCGCAGGCCCGCCTGGCGCAGGCCCTGGGCGAGGGCTAATCCGCCGATGCCGCCTCCCACGATCAGGATGTGAGTGTCCATGGGAACGACGATAGGTGATAGCTGTCGCGACAGTAAATGCCTTCGCCAGCTATCGTCGGTCGGGTGACCGACAATCGTGTGCCGCCGTCGTTCGAGCTGGTGCTGGGCGGCGGGTCGCTGCTCGTGCAGGTGGGGCGGGAGCTCAACACCGAGACCGAGCGCCGCCTCGCCCCGCTCGGCCTCACCGCGCAGCAGGCGGCGCTGCTGCTGCACGCCGCCCGCGGGCAGAGCACGCCGACGCTGCTGAAGAGCCGGCTCGGCACGGACACGGCGGGGATGACCCGGCTGCTGGACCGGCTGGAGGCCAAGGGGCTGCTGCGCCGGGTGCGGCGGGCCGAGGACCGGCGTTCGGTCGCGATCGAGCTGACCGAGGAGGGGCTGGCGCTCGTGCCCAGCCTGCCGCCGATCTTCGGCGGGATCAGCCACCAGGTCTTCGCGGGCTTCTCCGAGGAGGAGATCGCGCAGGTCACGGGCGCGCTGCGGCGCATCATGGCCAACCTCGCGTCGGCCCCTTAGCGGGTCAGGGGCCGGCGGCGCGCTGGAGGTCAGAGCTTGGCGATGACCTCCTCGGCGAAGCGTTCCATGGTGGCGATCTTGAGGTCGAGGGTGTCCTCGCCGTACCGGGCCTTCTCCTCGGGGGTGGCGAGCCACCAGGGGGCGGCCATGGTGGCGGTCACGCCCTTGGCGGCGAAGCGGCGGTAGGTCCCGGCGTCCGGCAGCACCGCCAGCGGCGCGACGATGTCGAACGGGTCGCCCGTCCTGCCGTTGTCGTCGAGGTGCCGGCGGAGCGTGTCGAGCACCGGGTCGAGCTGCTCCTCGGTGTAGATGCGGTTGCCGATCCAGCCGTCGCCGAAGCGGGCCGCGCGGCGCAGCGCCGCCTCGCTGTCGCCGCCCACGTAGACCGGTACGGGCCCGGCCGGCGTGGGGGAGATCGACAGAAGCGGGAGGCCGTCCAGCTCGACCGTCTCTCCGGACCAGAGGGCGCGCAGGGCGGGCAGCATGTCGTTCAGGCGGCGGCCCCGGGTGTGGAAGTCCTGGCCGGTGCCCGTGAACTCCTCCTCGCACCAGCCCACCCCGACCCCGAACGTCACCCGTTCGCGCGACAGCACGGCGGCCGTGGAGACCAGCTTGGCCACCGTGAACAGGTCGCGGGCCGGGGCGATGTAGACGTTCGGGGAGAAGCGGAGCGTGCTGGTGACGGCGGCCATCGCGCCGATCGTGACCCACACGTCGGGCCAGTGCGTCGCGGCCGTCCAGCGCGGCGCGCCCGATCGCGAGTACGGGTAGCGCGAGGCGAAGTCGGCGTAGAAGAGGTGGTCGGAGAGCGTGAACGTGTCGAACCCGCACCGCTCGGCCGCCCGCGCCAGCTCCACGAGCTGATCCGTCTCGACGAACGAGGCCCCCAACCACATCCTCATCGGAACTCCGGGGCGACCTTGGTGGCGAACAGTTCCAGGTTCCGCTTGACCGTGTCCAGCGGGAGCACGCCCTGCTGCCCCTGCATGTACAGGCCGAACCACTCCAGGTCCGGCATCCGGTCGAGCATGCGCTGGATGCCGCGCTTGACGTCGTCGGGGGTGCCGAACAGGGCCATCTCCACGTCGTTCATGCGCTTGGCGTCGCCCTTCTCGGGGGAGATCGGCTTGTGCTTCTCGTCCTCCTTCTTCCGCAGCACCTCCAGGTAGCCGAACGGGCCGAAGAAGGCGGCGAAGTCCTTGGGGATGCTGCGCCCGAAGGTGTTGATCGCCTCCTCGGTGGTGTCCGCGATGCCGACGATCTTGAGGATGCCGGTGTGCTCGCCCAGCTTGTAGTCCCGGCCCTGCCGGGCCGACTCCTCCTGGTAGAGCTTGGCCTTGGCGGCGTGGTCGTCGGGGTTGGGGGTGAACATCCACGGCAGGATGTTCTCCTGCGCGGCCCTGATGACCGACCGGTCGGAGATCGTGAACGGCTGCCACAGCTCGGGATGCGGGTTCTGGTACGGCCGGGGGCAGACCGAGATCGCCTGGATCTTGTCGTCGTCGGAGACCTCGCCGGGCGCCCCGAACGTCTTGGTCCATTCCATCGCCGGCCAGCCCTCGATACCGTCGTACGGGTACGGCACCTCGTAGTCCAGCACGTCGGACTTGTAGCGGAGGGTCTCCTGCGTCCAGGCCATCTTCATGATCTTCAGCACCTCGCCGAAGACGTCGAAGTTCCGGGTGTCCGTGGCCGAGCCGTCGGAGCGGGCGGCGGCGGCGTGCCAGCGCTGGCCGAGGACGTTCATCCAGCGGTTCTGGTAGCCCCTGGCCACGCCGAGCCGCAGCCGGCCCTTGCAGAACTGGTCGAGCAGCGCCACGTCCTCGGCGGCCCTGATCGGGTCCCAGGCGGGCAGCACCATGCCGAGCGGCGCGAGCAGGATGCGCTCGGTCCGCGCGGCGAGGTCGGTGAGGAACATCAGCGGGTTGACCGAGAACTCCATGCCCTCGGAGTGGAAGTGGTGCTCGGTCATCATCAGCGCGTCGAACCCGATCTGGTCGGCGTGGACGGCTATCTCCCGCACCTCGTGCAGCAGCTTCTGGTACGACTCGGTGTCGCGTCCGATGGGACGCCGTGCCTTGGCGTTCTCCTCGGCCGCGTATCCAGAGCCTGGAATCTGCGGATTCAGGAAGATAGAGAACTTCACCGGGGACCTCTTTCCGCGGACGTCGCCTTGCAAGTTACCCTGGAAATCTTAGCCGAGCAATCGCTTGGTTGACATGAGGAGGCCGTATGAGGCTGGGTGTCACGATGTTCGCCACGGATCTGGCCATGCCGGTCCAGGACCTGGCGGTCGCGGCGGAGGAACGCGGGTTCGACTCGCTCTACCTGCCCGAGCACACCCACATCCCGGTCAGCCGCCGTACCCCGTACGCGGGCGGACCCGGCGAGCTGCCCGAGGAGTACAAGCGCACGCTCGACCCGCTGGTCGCGCTCTCCTTCGCCGCCGCCGCGACCCGGCGGCTGCGGGTCGGCACCGGCATCCTGCTCGCCGCCCAGCGCGACCCGATCGTGACCGCCAAGGCCCTCGCCACCCTCGACCACCTGTCGGGCGGGCGCGTGGTGGTCGGCGTCGGGTTCGGCTGGAACGTCGAGGAGATCGAGAACCACGGCGTCCCGTACGCCCGGCGGCGCGAGGTCGCCCGGCGCAACGTGCTGGCCATGCGGGCCTTCTGGCGGGACGAGGTGGCCTCCCCGGAAGGGCTCGAACCGTCGTGGTCCTGGCCCAAACCGGCCCACGACCTGCCCGTCCACCTCGGCGGCGCCGCGGGGCCGAAGCTGTTCGCGCACGTGGCCGAGTACGGCGACGGCTGGATGCCGATCGGCGGCAAGGGCGTCAAGGACGCGCTGCCCGCCCTGCGCGAGGCGTGCGAGAAGGCCGGGCGGCCGATGGCCAAGGTGATCCCCTTCGGCACGCTCCCGACCCGCGAGAAGCTCGACTACTACGCCGGGCTCGGCATCGAGGAGGCCGTGGCGAGCCTGCCGAGCGGCCCGGCGGACGTCGTCCTGCGCGCGCTCGACGGCTACGCGCACCTGGTGGAGGGGGTGTCATAATGACGCCCTATGTCCGAGCTTCGTGCTGATGACCCCCGTCGGCTGGGCGACTACCGGCTCTCGCGCAGGCTCGGCCAGGGCGGCCAGGGCGTCGTCTTCCTCGGTCACTCGCCGGCCGGGGCGCAGGTCGCGATCAAGCTGCTGCACGCGAGCCTGTCCAAGGACCACGACGTACGCCGCAGGTTCCTCGGCGAGGTCGAGGCGGTGCGCCGGGTGGCGGCGTTCTGCACGGCCCAGCTGCTCGACGCCGACCTCGACGGCGACCGGCCCTACCTGGTCAGCGAGTACGTCGAAGGGCCGTCGCTGGGCGAGCACGTGATCGCCAAGGGCCCGCGGCGCGGCGGCTCGCTCGACCGGCTGGCCATCGGCACCGCCACCGCGCTCGGCGCGATCCACCGGGCGGGCGTCGTGCACCGGGACCTGAAGCCGGGCAACGTCCTGCTCAGCCTCGACGGGCCGCGCGTGATCGACTTCGGCGTGTCCAGGCTGATGGACGCCGCCGCCACGACCACCAGGTCGGCCATCGGCACCCCGGCCTACCTGTCGCCCGAGCGCGTCAACGGGGAGACCGCCGGGCCGGCTGCCGACATGTGGGCGTGGGCGCTGACGGTGGCGTACACGGCGACCGGCAGGCACGCGTACATGGCGGACACGTACCAGGAGATCCTGGCCAGGATCCTGTACGGCAAGCCGGACCTGAGAGGGCTGTCCGGGCGGCTGCGGGAGGTCGTGGAGGCGTGCCTGGCCCACGAGCCGGGCGACCGGCCGGACGCCGAGGAGACGCTGCGGCGGCTGCTCGGGCAGGACGCGGGCGACGTGCTGCCGACCGGGGCGCTCGCCGCCGCGGAGACGGGCACGACCGTGCCGCGCGACCCGGACGTGCCGGTGACCGTGCCCGAGGCGCCGCGGAAGCGGCGGGTACGGGGGTGGCAGCTCGGCGTGGCGGCCGCCGGGCTCGCGGTGGCGGTCGCCGGGTTCACGCTGTGGGTGCGCGGCGCCCAGGGCGC
>JABFVJ010000003.1 GCA_013362835.1 Nonomuraea sp.
AGCTGCTGGCGCTCACCTACGGCGCCCGCCTGGTCAACCGCCTGCCGGTCGCGCTCACCAGGGCCGCCACCAAGATCGGCAGCAAGGGCATGCGGCTGCACGACTCGATCAGGCCGAAGGACTACGGTACGGCCGTCAGGCCAGCACTCCCTGGGCCCGCAGCTTCTCCGCCTCCTCCTGCGACAGGCCCCACCCTGACAGGTCGGTGAGGCGCGTGGCGGGGGAGAGGTCGTGGGCGGGGACGCCGAGCAGGCGCGGCGCGGGCACCGGATGGGTGACGTCGCCGACCTTGGCGAAGCTGCCGCGGGCGACGTTGTGCGGGTGCTCGGCGGCCTCGGCCATCGACAGCACGGGGGAGACGCAGGCGTCGGAGCCCTCGAACACGGCCTCCCACTCCGCCCGCGTGCGCTTGGCGAACTCCTCGGCCAGCCGGGCCTTGAGCGCGGGCCACCGCGCCCGGTCGTTCCTGTCGGGCAGGTCGGTCAGGCCCATCAGGGTCACCATGGCGTCCCAGAACTGCGGTTCGAGCGAGCCCACCGCGAGGAAGCCGCCGTCGGCGGTCTCGTAGGTGTCGTACTGGGGGGCGCCGGTGTCCAGGAGGTTGGTGCCGCGCGGGCCCCAGAAGCCGCTCTGCACCGCCTGGTAGAACATCGAGAACAGGATCGCGGCGCCGTCGACCATGGCCGCGTCGATCACCCGGCCCACGCCGGTGCGCTCGCGCTCGAACAGCGCCAGCAGCACGCCGTAGGCCAGCATGAGCCCGCCGCCGGCGAAGTCGCCGACGATGTTGATCGGCGGGGTCGGCTTGCCGCCCTCCCTGCCCAGCATCGACAGCACGCCCGAGATCGCGATGTAGTCGATGTCGTGCCCGGCGGTGGGCGCGAGCGGCCCGTCCTGGCCCCAGCCGGTCATCCGGCCGTAGATCAGCCGCTCGTTGACGGCACGCAGGTCGTCGGGGCCGATGCCGAGCCGTTCTGCCACGCCGGGGCGGAACACCTCGATCACCACGTCGGCGTTGCGGGCCAGCTCCTTGAAGGCGGCCACGCCCTCGGGCGACTTCAGGTCCAGCCCGATCGACCGCTTCCCGCGGTCCATGACGTCCGTACGCGGCCTGTCGGACACGGCCTTGACCCGGTCGATCCGCAGCACCTCGGCGCCGTGGTCGGCCAGCATCATCCCCGCGAACGGCCCGGGAGCGAGCCCCGCGAGCTCCAGCACGCGCACTCCCGCCAGCGGACCGCCACTACCCTTGGACATGAAGATCTCCTCGACAGGCGCTCAGGACACGCCCAAGTAGAACAACCTTCGGTGAGTCGTGGCAAGCGGGCTCGGCGTCCTTCCCGCGAAGTCGTGGGAGGTATGGGAAACTTGCCCACTGTTCGGGTGGTCCCAGGCGCGTGCGCCGCAACAGGGGTAGGACATGGTTTCGGAGAGCAACCGGCTTGTCGCCAGACGCTACCAGTTACTGCGCGAACTGGGCCGCGGGGGAATGGGCGTCGTCTGGGAGGGCTACGACACGCTGCTCAACCGGCAGGTGGCCATCAAGGAGGTGCTGCTGCCCGAGGGGCTGTCGCCGGGCGACCAGGAGCGCCACCTCCTGCGCACCGCCCGCGAGGCCCGCACCGCGGCCAAGCTGAACCATCCCTCCGTGGTCGCCGTCTACGACGTGGTCGAGGAGGGCGGCCGGCCCTGGATCGTCATGGAGCTGGTCGCCAACCCCTCGCTTGAGGAGGTCGTCGCCACCTCGGGAGCGCTGCCCGTACGGCAGGCGGCCGACGTGGGCAGGCAGGTGCTGTCGGCGCTGAAGGCCGCCCACGAGGCCGGGATCCTGCATCGCGACGTCAAGCCCAGCAACATCCTGCTCGGCGACGACGGCCGGGCCGTGCTGATGGACTTCGGCATCGCGACCGTCGAAGGCGACGCCTCGCTCACCAGGACCGGCATGGTGACCGGCTCGCCCAGCTTCCTCGCGCCCGAGCGGGTCCGCGCCGACGACGCCGGGCCGCCCTCCGACCTGTGGTCGCTCGGCGCGACGTTGTTCGCCGCGATGGTCGGCCGCTCGCCGTTCGACCGCGGCGACCCCATGGCCACGCTCAACGCGCTGCTCAACGAGGAGCCCGACTACCGGCGCATCCCGCCCGTCATGCACCCGATCCTGAAGGGCCTGCTGCGCAAGGAGCCGGCCGAGCGGGTGGACGCCGAGGAGGCCGACCGGCTGCTCGCGGCCATCGAGGCGGCGGCCAAACCGGCCTTCGCCGACCTGCCGGAGAAGCGGGCCGGTGGTAGTCGCGGGCGGGCCGCGCTGGCGGTGGCGGCGGCCACCGTGCTCGTGGTCGCGGGCGGCGCGTTCGCGTACTTCAAGCTCGCCACCCCCGCCGAGGGC
>JABFVJ010000014.1 GCA_013362835.1 Nonomuraea sp.
CACGACCGTTGCCACGACCGTAGCCACGACCGACGCTGCGACCGTCGCTGCGACCGTCGCCGCGTCCGCCGTCACCACGACCCTGGCCGCGGCCACCCTCGCCACGACCGTCCGCGGCGCGGCCCCCGTCACCACGACCGCCGTCGGCACGGGTGCCGTCGGTGCGGGCGTTGTCGCCCTGAACGTTGTCGGGGCGGGAGGACTTGCGGGGCGGGCGGCCGTCCTCGGTGGGCTGGGGGAGTTCGTCTTCCAGGCGCAGGGTGAGGGAGATGCGCTTGCGGGGGATGTCGACGTCGAGGACCTTGACGCGGACGATGTCGCCCGGCTTGGCCACGTCGCGCGGGTCCTTCACGAAGGTGCGGGACATGGCCGAGACGTGGACCAGGCCGTCCTGGTGGACGCCGATGTCGACGAACGCCCCGAAGGCGGCCACGTTGGTGACGACGCCCTCCAGGATCATGCCCGCCACCAGGTCGGAGATCTTCTCCACGCCCTCCTTGAAGGCGGCCGTCTTGAAGGCGGGACGCGGGTCGCGGCCCGGCTTCTCCAGCTCGCGCAGGATGTCGGTGACGGTCGGCAGGCCGAACGTCTCGTCGGTGAAGTCTTCCGGCCGGACCGTCCGCAGCGCCGCCGAGTTGCCGATCAGCGTCTTGAGGTCGGTCTTGACCGAGCCGAGGATGCGCCGGACCACCGGGTAGGCCTCCGGGTGCACGCTGGAGGCGTCGAGCGGGTCGTCGCCGCCCGGGATGCGCAGGAAGCCCGCGCACTGCTCGAACGCCTTCGGGCCGAGCCGGGAGACCTCCTTCAGGGCGGTGCGGGCCCGGAAGGGGCCGTTGGCGTCGCGGTGGCGGACGATGCTCTCGGCCAGCGTCGAGCCGATGCCCGACACCCGCGTGAGCAGGGGCGCGGAGGCCGTGTTGACGTCGACGCCGACCGCGTTGACGCAGTCTTCGACGACCGCGTCGAGCGAGCGGGAGAGCTTGGACTCGGCGAGGTCGTGCTGGTATTGGCCGACGCCGATCGACTTGGGGTCGATCTTGACCAGCTCGGCCAGCGGGTCCTGCAGGCGGCGCGCGATGGAGACCGCGCCGCGCAGCGACACGTCGAGGTCGGGCAGCTCCTGGGAGGCGTAGGCGGAGGCCGAGTAGACCGACGCGCCCGCCTCCGACACCACGATCTTGGTGATCGACGGCATGTGCTTGACCAGCTCGCCGGCCAGCTTGTCGGTCTCGCGCGAGGCGGTGCCGTTGCCGATGGCGATCAGCTCGACGCCGTGCTTCTGGGCCAGCGCGCCGAGGACGGCCAGCGACTGGTCCCACTGGCGCTTGGGCTCGTGGGGGTAGATGGTGGCGGTCTCGACGACCTTGCCCGTGGCGTCGACCACGGCCACCTTCACGCCGGTGCGCAGGCCGGGGTCGAGGCCCATGGTCGCGCGGGTGCCGGCGGGGGCGGCGAGCAGCAGGTCGCGCAGGTTGGCGGCGAAGACGCGCACCGCTTCGTCCTCGGCCGCCTGCCACAGGCGCATCCGCAGGTCGATGCCGAGGTGGACGAGGATGCGGGTGCGCCAGGCCCAGCGCACGGTCTCGGTCAGCCAGGTGTCGGCCGGACGCCCCTTGTCGGCGATGCCGAACCGGCCGGCGATGCGCAGCTCGTAGGCGGCGGTCTCCTCGGGCTCCAGCGTGACGCTGAGGACCTCCTCCTTCTCGCCCCTGAACATGGCCAGGATGCGATGCGAGGGCAGCTTCGTGAACGGCTCGCTGAACTCGAAGTAGTCGGAGAACTTGGCCCCCGCCTCCTCCTTGCCGTCGCGGACCTTCGACACCAGCCGGCCGCGGCTCCACAGCTGCTCGCGCAGGTCGCCGATGAGGTCGGCGTCTTCGGCGAAGCGCTCGATCAGGATCGCCCTGGCCCCTTCGAGGGCCGCGGCGGCGTCGGCCACGCCCTCGGTGACGAAGCCCGCGGCGACCGTGGCCGGGTGGAGCGTGGGGTCGCCGAGCAGCTGCTCGGCGAGCGGCTCCAGACCGAGCTCGCGGGCGATCTGCGCCTTGGTGCGCCGCTTGGGCTTGTAGGGCAGGTAGATGTCTTCGAGCCTGGCCTTGGTCTCGGCCGCCATGATCTGCGCCCGCAGCTCGTCGTCGAGCTTGCCCTGAGACTCGATCGACTCCAGGATCGCCGCCCTGCGCTCGTCGAGCTCGCGGAGGTAGCGCAGCCGCTCTTCGAGCGTGCGGAGCTGGGCGTCGTCGAGGGCGCCGGTGACCTCCTTGCGGTAGCGCGCGATGAACGGCACGGTGGCGCCGCCGTCGAGCAGATCGACCGCGGCCTGCACCTGGCCGTCGCGCACGCCGAGCTCTGCCGCGATCCGCTGGTGAATAGAGAGCACTTGCCTGCCTTTCGATGGTCCCGCCGGTCAATTGTGCAGGACTACGCCGTCTTTCATGACCAGAGTGCGCCGAGGGTGAACGACCACGGCCTCCCCGGGGCCGCTCGCGGGCACCACGACGAGGTCGGCCCGGTCGCCCGGAGCCAGGCCGTAGTCGGGCAGCCCGAGGGCGCGGGCGCCGCCCACGGTGGCGGCCTCCAGCGCGAGCTCGATGTCCTCGTCACGCCGGAACGTGCTGCGGTAGGCGACGTGCATCGCCCGCTCCAGCATGTCGCCCGTGCCGTAGGGGCCCCACAGGTCGCGGATGCCGTCGTGGCCGCACGCGACGGTGACGCCCGCCGCGCGCAGCTTCTTGATCGGCGGGACGGGGTAGTCGTAGACGGCGGCGGTGACGATGGCCACGTCGGCGTCGGCGAGGCCCTGGATCAGGTGGTCCTGGGCCGCGTCGCCGAGCTCGCCCAGCGCGTACGCGTGGCTGACCGTCACCCGGCCGCCGAGGCCGAGCGCCTTGGTGCGCTCGATGATCAGCCCAAGCTCCCAGCCGCCCAGCGTGCCCCCGTCGTGGAGGTGGATGTCGAGCCGCGCGCCATGGCGGTCGGCCAGCCCGAAGATCACGTCGAGGTGGCGGACGGGATCGCGGTCGATGCCCGCCGGGTCGAGGCCGCCGACCACCTCGACGCCGCTCCTCAGCGCCTCGGCGAGCAGATCGGCCGTGCCGGGGCTGGTGAGCAGGCCGTGTTGGGGGAAGGCGACCTGCTGGACCTCGACGGGGGAGCGGGCGGCGGCCTCGCGCACGGCCTCCACGCCCCGCAGGCCCACCTGGGGGTCGATGTCGGTGTGGGTGCGCACGTGGGTGGTGCCGGCGGCGCTCATCCTGGCCAGCAGCGCGCCGGCGCGTTCGGCGCTCGGCACCCCGAGCTCGGCCCGGCGGCCGAGGTCGTTGCCGATGCGGCCGGCGAGCGAGTCGCCGGCCGAGTGGGGGACCCACGGGCCGCCGAAGAGGGTCTTGTCGAGATGGCAGTGGGCCTCGACGAGGCCGGGCAGCACGAGCTGCCCGGAGACGTCCGCGACGAGGGCGCCAGGGGCGTCGAGCCCGTGGCCGACCCGGTGGATCCGGCCGTCGCGGACGAGCAGGTCGGCGGGGGACGCGAGCCCCCAGAGGCGCCCGCCGCGGAGCAGCACGTCGGTCATGCCCAGCACCCTAAACGGCGGCACCGACGATTTCCCCGCCTCGGAAGTGACGGTTGTGAATCGGCCGCCCCCGGCACACGAAGATCGGGGAGACGGCGAAGGCCCGAACCGGCCTGCGAACCTCGAACCGGCCCGAACGGGGCGGCGCGTACGCGCTCAGGACGGCCCCGGCGAAGGTCAGGCGGGGCGGCCGGCGAAGAGCTCCAAGTGGTGGCAGTCGCGGCAGCGGTACGCGTCAATCTGCCATTTCGGGCGTCCCATCAGCCGGGCCCCGCCGAGTGGGCCGCGTTCGAGGGCTCCTTCGACCCATCGCGCGAAGCCCCGGGAATGCTCGCCCTGGTCCATGATGAACCCGGGTTCGAGCCCCTCCCCGCCGCACTGTGTGCACCGTAATGTCTCCATGCCCAGAGCCTAGATCTCCGAGAGGTGCCTCACGTTGGCCACGTCGGCCGGATCGGTGCTCGGCAGGCCGGCGAACCAGGCGTCGAGGATCTCGTCGAGCACCACGTCGGAGGTCAGCCGGAGGCTGAGCGCGAGGACGTTGGCGTCGTTCCACTTGCGCGCGCCGTCGGCCGTGTACGCGTCGACGCAGAGCGCGGCCCGCACTCCCGGCACCTTGTTGGCCGCGATCGAGGCGCCCGTGCCCGTCCAGCAGCAGACCACGGCCTGGTCGGCCCGGCCCTCCGCCACGTCTTTCGCGGCGCGTTCGCAGGCCCACGCCCAGTCGGCGCGCTCGTCGTCGTGGAGCGCGCCGTGGGTCAGCACCTCGTGGCCCCGCCCGCGCAGCTCCGACACGACCCGCTCGGCCACCCCGTCCTTGCTGTCCGCCGCAACCGAAATCCGCATGGTGTCATCTCTACCAGCCATCAGGTAGCGGGTGCGGGGATCGAACCCGCCTGGAGCGGCTTATGAAACCGCCGGGCACACCAGCGCCCCCACCCGCTTCGCTCGCCTACGATCATGGGGTTCCGGGACGCGCGGGAGCAACGCGTTTTCACTTCAGGCCGAGCCGTTCCCGCATGTGCGCGCAGACGTCGTCGGACAGCTTCACCATCAGCCTGGCCAGCTCGGCCCGGTCGGCGTCGGACCAGTCGGCCAGCGCGCCCTCGAACCACTCGCTGGTGACCTTCCTGCACCTGTTGGCGACCTCGATGCCCTCCTCGGTGAGCGCGATGCGCCAGGCCCTGCGGTCGTCGGCGTCGCGTACGCGCTCGACCAGGCCGCGTTTCTCCAGCGCCGCGACGTGCCTGGTCACGTGCGGGCTCTCCACCTGCAGCGCTTCGGCGATCACGCCGATCCTGCGCGGCTCTCCCGCGTCCAGCAGGTGGACGACGATCTGTACGTCGGGCCGGTCCAGCCGGACGCCGGCCGCCTCGGTGAGCCGCTCGTGGGTCTTGGCGCGGTTGAGCGTGGTCACCAGCCGCCGGAAGGCGCCCACCGTTCTGTTGAGATCTTCGCCCATCTGTTTGCTTACCTAACTTACGTATGTATCATCGTTCCTCGGTTACTTACCTAAGTTATCCAAAGGAGCCGACATGGCGACAGTCGTCGCATCCCCACCTCGTGAGACGTCGAAGCGGAACCCCTGGCCGGCCGTGGTCTCGCTGGCGTTCGCGGCCTCCATCGCCGCGCTTCAGAACACGGCCGTGGTCCCCTTGCTTCCCGTGCTCCAGCGGGAGCTGCACGCCTCGCTCTCCGCCGTGAGCTGGACGCTCACCATCAGCCTGCTGGTCGCCGCGGTCGCCACGCCGCTGTTGTCGCGCTTCGGCGACATGTACGGCAGACGCCCCATGATCCTCGGCGCCCTCGCCCTGCTCGTGGTGGGCTCGGTCATGGCGGCCCTGGCCACCTCGCTCGCGTGGCTGATCGTGGCCAGGATCCTCCAAGGGGCCGTGTCCGCGTTGGTGCCGCTGTCGATCGGCGTGGTCCGCGACATGTTGCCCAGACAGCAGCTCGCGACCGGCATCGGCGTGCTGAGCGCGACGATGGGCTTCGGCAGCGGCGGCGGCATGATCCTGGCCGGGCTCGCCTCGGGCGACTACCACATGGTCTTCTGGATCACCGGCGCCATCTCCCTGGTGGCCGCGATCATCGTGGCCTTCCTCGTCCGCGACACCGCCCCGGCGGGCAGGGGCCGTCCCGACCTCGCCGGCGCGGCGCTGCTGACCGGGTTCCTGGTGGCGCTGCTGCTGGCGATCAGCGAGGGCGGCTCCTGGGGCTGGACCTCGCCGGGCGTGCTCGGCCTGTTCGCCGCCGCCGTGGTGCTGGCCGCGGTCTGGGTGGTGGTCGAGCGCAGGGTGCCCGAGCCGCTGGTCGAGATGTCGATGCTGGTGCAAAGGGGCACGGTCGGCGCGACCGTCTCCTCGATGTTGCTCGGCTTCTCGTTCTTCACGATGCTGACCGGCATCTCCCAGTTCGCCCAGGTCCCGGCGGCGACGGGCTTCGGCTTCGGCGCCTCCACCCTGCAGGTCGGGCTCTACCTGCTGCCGAGCACCCTGTTCATGCTGGTCATCTCGCTGTTCGCGGGGCGGATCATGCGCCGGTTCGCCGCCTCGTTCATGGTCGCGGCGGGGTCGGCGGTGACCGGGCTCGCCGGGGTGTGGCTGGTCCTCGCGCACGACAGCTCGGCCGCCCTGTACGTGGCCTCCTCGCTCATGGGCGTCGGCCTCGGCATCGGCTACGCCGCGCTGGGCACGATGGCGGTCGAGCACGTCGAACCGAGCAGGACCGCCCTGGCCGCGGGCGTCAACGCGCTCGTACGCATCGTCGGCGGCAGCGTGGCCGGCGCGGCCATCGCCGCCATCCTGGCCGCCAGGCCCGGCGTCCAGGGGTTCCAGTGGGTCTTCGGCGCCGCCGCGGCGGCCGGGCTCGTCGCGGCGGTGTTCGCGGCCGTCTACGGCATGCTGAACCGCAAGGTCGTCACAGCGCCTTGAGCCCGCTGATCACTTCGAGCAGCACCTTGGCGTCCGGCGCGGGCGGCGGCAGCTCGACCTGCACGAGCTGCCGCGCGTGCAGGTCGCCGACCAGCACCCTGACCACGCCGATGGGCAGGTTCAGCTCGGCGGCCACGTCCACCAGCCGGGTGGGCTTGGTGCACTTCTGCATGATGATCAGATGCTCAGGCCCGAGGCCGACAGGCGGCGTCAGGCCGCCCGCGGTGACGATGACCGCGATGAGGTCGATGGCCTCGCTCGCGGGCACCGTACGGCCCCTGGTCAGCAGGTAGGCGGGGACGATCGGACCGGCGTCCTCGTCCAGCCAGCGCTCGTCACTCACTTGGCACCACCCGCATGACAGGGCGAGCGGGCTCCTTCACGTCGGCCTCCGGTTCCGGGTCGGCGACGTGCTCAGCCGGGATCAACACGATCGCGGTGGTCCCTCCATATGGTGAACCGCGTAGCGTCACGCGGATGTCATGCCTGGCGGCCAGGCGGGAGACGACGAAAAGCCCCAGCTTGTCGCTGTCGGCCAGGTCGAACTCCGGTGGGCTGGCCAGCCGCTCGTTGAGTTCGGCCAGCGCCTCTGCGCTCATTCCGAGCCCGCGGTCCTCCACCTCGAAGGCGAAGCCGCGGGCCGTCTCCTCGCCGCGCACGATGACCTGCGTGTGCGGGGGCGAGTAGACGGTCGCGTTCTCGACGAGCTCGGCGATCAGGTGGATCACGTCGCCGACCACGGGCCCGGCCAGACGCTGGCCGGACATGGGCTCGACGGTGACCCGGCGGTACTCCTCCACCTCGGCGGTCGCGCCGCGGGCCACGTCGAGCAGCGGCACCGGCTTGCTCCAGCCGCGGCCCGGGGTGGCGCCGGACAGGATGATCAGGCCCTCGGCGTGCCGGCGCATCCGCGTGGTCAGGTGGTCGAGGCGGAACAGGTCGTCCAGGGCCTCGGGGTCGGTGGCGCGGTGCTGCATGTCCTCCAGCTGGATGCGCTGGCGGTGCAGCAGGGCCTGCGAACGCCTGGCCAGGTTGCGGAAGACGTGGCCGACGCCCTCGCTGAGCTGCGCCTGGCCGATCGCGGCCTCCACGGCGGTCTGCTGGACGGTGGAGAACGCCTGGCCGACGTCGCCGATCTCGACCGTGCTGGTCGCGACCGACAGCTCGGGCAGGTCGACCTTCTCGCCCTTGCGCAGTTTGGCGACCACGTGCGGCAGCCGTTCCTGGGCGACCTCCAGCGCGGCGAGCCTGAGCGCGCCGAGCTCCTTCGACAGCCGGTTGCCCATCCGCAGCGAGAACGCGATCGACACGATGACCAGCAGGAAGCACGTACCGGCGAGGAGGAACGCCC
The DNA here is from genome assembly GCA_013362835.1 of Nonomuraea sp. The sequence continues at coordinate 7,856 of JABFVJ010000014.1, forward strand.
GCGACAGCACGCGGTCGGCCACGGGGTCGGCGCGCGCGTTGAGCAGCGTGCTGGCCCGCATGAGCGATTCCTGGAACGTCTTGGCCAGCGCCTCGGTCGTGGACGCCCAGCCGCGCGGCGGCGTGGCGCCCGCGATGATCCGGTCCTCCATCAGCCGCATCCGCTGGTAGGCGGGGGAGGTGAGGAGGGAGACCTGGGTGTCGCGCAGGTTCGGGTCCAGCTCGCCGAGCGCCTGGTCGATCAGGAAGCGGCGGTTGCCCACGATCTGGGTGAACTGCCGGCGTTCCGCCGGGGTGACGGGCCCGAGCGCGATCGTCTGCTCCCTGGTGAGCAGCTCCTTGGCGTAGCCCATCTCGATGATCATGCGGGACTGCTCGTAGATCGGGAGGTCGTCGATGAGCGCGACGCGCCGGTGCAGACCGTAGAGAGAGTCGATGACCGTGTTGTACGACTCGGTCGCGAGCAGACGGTCCGACAGACCCGCGTCGATCTCACCCCGGATCGCATCGAGCCTGCTGAGCTGCGTGTACACCGCGTCCACCTGCGTACGGATCTCTTCCGATCGGTCCTTGGAGTTGCTGGAGAGCGTCCTGAACGCGGCTTCGGCGGCGTCGGTGCGGGTGCGCTGGGCGGTCACGTCCTTGGAGGTGATGACCCGGCGCAGCAGCTTGGCCGAGGCGAGGCGTTCATGCTGGAGCTCGCTGATCAACTTGTACGCCGGATGGCGGAGGTTCGTCCAGAGTGTCTTGTATTGCCGCAGCTCCAGGCTCTCGCCGGCGGTGACGGCGGTGATGACCCCCCACAACACGACCATGGAGGTCAGAGGTACGAGTAGTAGTCCGATGATCTTCATGCGGATCGTCCGGCTACGACCCATGGCACCTCACTCCGGTTGGTCCCCTGCTGGCAACCCCGGACGGGACAAGCCCAGAGGATAGCAATTCGATCACCCAATTGCCCAATTTTTCGGGACTTTTGGACGTGTGTCCGTGATCTTGCAGTAGGTTTCCCCCAAATCGGTTACAGAGGGAGATGCGTTGCGCCGTCGTCTCGTAGCGGCCGCCGCGCTGGCGCTCCTGGCGGCCTGTTCGACGCCCGCGCAGCCCTCCAGGCCCTCGACGGCCGGGTCGGCCGAGTCGGCCTTCGTCTACGCGCAGAACCTCGACGTCATCTCCGACTGGGACCCCGCGAGCTCCTACTCCAACGAGCTCATCGCGTTCCAGAACATCTACGAGACCCTCACCCTCTGGAACCCGTTCACCAAGAAGTCCGCCCCGCGCCTGGCCACCTCGTGGCGCTCGGCCCCCGACGGCAGGACGTGGACGTTCACGCTGCGTCAGGGCGCGACCTTCCACACCGGCAGGCCGGTGGACGCCGCCGCGGTCAAGGCGTCGATCGAACGCACCATGAAGACCGGCGCGGGCGCCTCCTACATCTGGGACGCCGTCTCCTCCATCAGGGCCGAGGACCAGAGCACGGTCACGTTCACCCTCAAGTACGCCGTGCCGCTCGACCTGGTGGCCTCCTCCGGGTACGCGGCCTATGTCTACGACACGAAGGCGGCCCCCGACCTCGGGGCGTGGTTCAGGGCGGGCAGGGACGCGGGGTCGGGGCCGTACACGGTGGCGGCCTGGCGGCCGGGCAAGGAGGAGGAGCTCACGCTCAAGGCGTACGACAAGTACTGGGGTGGATGGGACAAGCCGCACTACAGCACCGTCAAGTACCGCGTCGTGCCCGACCCCGACCGGGCGTGGCGGATGCTGGCGCGCGGCGAGGTGAGCTTCGTGGACCGGCTCGACCCCCGCCTGTTCGCCAGGGCCGGGGTCACGCCGGGCGTGCGCACCAGCGAGCGGGCCTCGTTCCAGACGGCGATGGTGCTGTTCAACACCGCGAGCGGCCCGATGCGGGACGTGCGCGTACGCCGCGCGGTGCAGAAGGCCATCGACTACCAGGGCCTGATCAGGGCGCTGAGGGGAGCGGGCACGCCGGCCGGCGGGATCGTCCCCGCCGGGCTGCTCGGCCACGTCGAGGGCCGCACCCCCAGGCAGGACCTGGCCGGCGCGGCACGGCTGCTGGCCAGGGCCGGGTATGGGCCGGGCCGCAGGCCCCTGCGGCTGCGGCTCACCTACGCCCAGGGCGACGCCGACCAGCGACTCCTGGTCACCCGCCTGGAAGCGGCGCTACGCCCGCTGAACGTCACGCTCGACGCCCGCGCCATGTCCTGGAACGCCCAGTGGCAGCAGGGCAGGAAGGGCGGCCAGGACGTCTTCGTCATGTACTGGTGGCCCGACTACGCCGACGGCTACTCGTGGTTCGGCAACGTCTTCCACAGTGCCGACCCGCCCGTGTTCAACCTGTCCTACCTGCGCGACAGGACCCTGGACGACCTGCTCGACGGCCTGCCCGAGCTGACCGTGACCGACAGGGTGGCGGCGCAGGCGGCGTACGAGCAGGCCACCGGCCGCGTGCTCGACCTGCGGGCCGCG
>JABFVJ010000359.1 GCA_013362835.1 Nonomuraea sp.
GCCGCCGGCCGCCGGGACGAGGCGGCGAAGCTGCTGGAGGCGACCGAGCCGATCGCCGTCGAACGCAGGGACCACGCGGCCCAGGCCGCGATCCGCGAGCTGCGCGCCCGGCTCGACGGCGATCCCGCGCAGGCCGACGAGGCGGTGCGCAGGTGGACGGTGCTCGGCGACCCGATCGGGCGGGCGCGGGCCGAGCTGGTCAGGGCGGAGCTGGCCGATCCGGTGAGCGGGGGTGAGGTGGCCGTACGGGTGCGGGAGCGGATGCACGCGATCGGCTGCCGGGCGCTCGACGACCGGATCGACGCGCTGATCGCCCGCTCCGCGCCCGTTTCCGGGGCGACGGTGTCGATCGAGACGATGGGAACGTTCCGTGTGCTGCGCGGCGCGACGCCGATCCCGCGTACGGCCTGGCAGTCGCGCAAGGCGCGTGACCTGCTGAAGATCCTGGTCAGCCGCCGGGGCGCGGCGATCAGCAGGGAACGGCTGGTGGAGATCCTCTGGCCCGAGCAGCAGGACGACTCGGTCGGGCTGCGGCGGCTCAACGTCATGGTCTCCACGCTGCGCGCGGTGCTCGACCCGGCGCACGAACGTCCGCCCGACGACGTCGTGGTCTCCGAGGAGGGCGCGCTGCGCCTGGACCTGGCGCACGCCGACGTGGACGTGGAGCGCTTCCTGGAGCTGACGGCCGGCGCCGTACGGCTGGAGCAGGCCGGGCGCGGGGGCGAGGCGCTGGAGCGGTGGGCGGCGGCCGAGAGCGCGTACGGCGGGGAGTTCTGCGAGGAGGACCCGTACGCCGACTGGGCCGTGGGCCTGCGCGAACAGGCCCGGCTGGCGTACGTGCAGGCGGCCGCCAGGCTGGCCGCGGCCCGCACCGGCGAACGTCGGTACGACGAGGCCGCGCGCTACTGGCTGCGCCTGCTGGAACGCGACCGCTACGACGAACGCGCCCACCTCGGCCTGGTACGCGTGCTCGACCTCGCGGGCCGGCGCGGCGACGCCCGCAGGCGCTACCACCTCTACGCCGAACGCATGCGTGAGCTGGAGGTCGAGCCCGCGCCGTACCCCGACCTGAACCAGACCTGAACCGTCCGGGGGGATGGTGCTGCGATGAGGACGGTCATCGTACGGCTGGTCGAGCCCGAGCAATCCGGCGGCCAGCTCCGCGGGCTGCTCGAAGAGGTCGGGGGCGAGCCGGTGCCGTTCAGCGGGGCCGACGCCATGATCACCCTGTTGCTGGACGTGGCCGGGTTGAACCGCGATCCCGCCTGAACCTCGCGCGAACCTCCGCTCGCCACCATCTGTTGGTGAGAGGAGGCACGATGAGCGAGCAGCTGGGGAGCGGATGGCCGTTCGTCGGGCGAGGGGGGCCTGTCACGACCGTGCGCGCGGCGTTGCGGTCGGGAGCAGGCGCGATGATCGCCGGTGAGGCGGGGGTCGGCAAGAGCAGGCTGGCCGAGCAGGTGCTGGCCGGGCTCGACGGGTACGAGGTCGTGCGCGCACTGGGCACGGAGACCGCGTCGATGATCCCGTTCGGGGCTTTCGCCCACGTACTGACGGGTCCGCCGCAGGGCGGGGAGAATCTGCTGCGCTGGGCCGCGCGGCACCTTCGCGGAGGAGGCGGTGATCTGCTGGTGAGCGTGGACGACGCGCACCGGCTCGACCCGGCGTCGGCGGCGCTGGTGCACTACCTGGCGGCGGGCGGGCAGGCCAGGGTGCTGGTCACGGTCCGTACGGGCGGGCCGCTGCCGGCCCCGGTGTCCGCCCTGTGGAAGGACGAGCTGCTGACCAGGGTCGAGCTGCCGCCGCTGACCCGCGACGAGGTCGGCCGGGTGCTGGCGGGCGCGCTCGGCGGGGAGGTCGCGACGGGGACCGTACGGCATCTGGCGGCCGTGACCGGCGGGAACGTGCTCTACCTGCGCGAGGTCGTGCACGCGGGCCGCATGTCCGGCTGCCTGGCCGAGAGCGGCGGCGAGTGGCGCTGGCGGGGCGAGCTGTCCATGACGACCAGGCTGCGCGAGCTGGTCGGCGCCAGGATCGGCCACCTGGACCAGGACGAGCGCGAAGTGCTCGAACTGGTGGCGTTCGGCGAGCCGGTGGGCGCCGAGCTGCTGGCGTCGCTGACCTCGGCGGGCGCGGTCGAGCGGGTGGAGGCCCGCGGCCTGGTCACGGTCGTCGGCGAGGGCAGGCGCGAGCAGGTACGCCTCGGCCACCCCCTGTACGGCGAGGTCGTCCGCGGCGACTGCGGCACCCTGCGCGCCAGACGCCGGCTGCGGACCCTGGCCGAGGCCCTGGAGTCGAGCGGCCTGCGCCGCCGCGAGGACGAGCTGCGCGCGGCCGTGTGGCGGCTGGACAGCGGCTCGGCCGCCGCGCCCGGCATG
>JABFVJ010000022.1 GCA_013362835.1 Nonomuraea sp.
GTGGGGCAGCTGTGCGAGGGACGCGGGGCGCGGGGCCGCAGTGCGAGGGCGCGGGGCGGCAGTGCGAGGAGACGGGGTGGGGTGCGAGGTGCGCGGTGCGAGCTGCGCGTGGTGGGGTGCGAGTGCGAGGGATGGGGTGCGAGTGAGAGGTGCGCGCGGCGAGGAGACGGGGTTGGGAGTGCGCGGGGTTGCGGTGCGAGGGCACGGGGTGCGGGGCGAGGTGCGTGGGGCTGCGGTGCGAGGGGCCGTAGTGCGAGGGGGGTGCGGGGAGACGGCGGCGCGGGCGTAAGGGCCATACGGGCAGGGCACGCGGGTCGTGGGGCCTCTGGCCGGGCGACACGCCGATGGCTGGGTGGACGGGTCTTCGGGCGGGGCGCGCGGTTGGGGGCTGTGGGGCCTCGGGTGGACGACACGCCGATGGGGTGGGCTGAGGACCAGTTTTTTTTGGAGGCGGCTCGGATGATGCGGCGGTCCGGCTCCGGGAGGAGATCGGGGGGTCAGGAAGGCTGCGGGGAGGGGGGATGGGAACGGCGGTCGTCTCGGACGGGAAGGGGAACGGAGGGCGTCTCGGACGGGGGTGGAAGGGCGGGTGCGCCGGGCCGGGGAGCGGAAAGGGCGGGTGGCCCGGGATGGGACGGCGGGACGCCTCCGGATGGGGACGGCGGGCGCCTCGGGGTAGGGATGGAAGGCGGGTGCCCCCGGATGGGGACGGTGGGTGCCGCGGGATCGGGACGGTGGGTGCCCCTGGATCGGGACGGTGGGTGCCGCGGGTGGGGATGGGGACGGCGGGCGCCCCGGGTGGTGGGGGCCCGCCGTTGCGTGGGGTCGGTCAGCGGTGGTCTTCGGCGTGCATGCCTACCCGGGGTGCGTCGATCACGACGTCGGTGAAGATGTCGAAGACGAGGGCGAGGATGCCGCCGACGACGAAAACACCGGCGCCGACCCAGACGAGCGTCCAGTTGTCGGCCGTCAGGCCGAAGCCCGCCACGATGGTGCCCACCACCATGACCGTCACCGCAAGCCACGAGGAGGCTCGGCCGCCGTGGCTGCCGAGATGCTCGGTCTGCTCGGACTTCTTCCCCTCAACCATGACAAATCCTTCCTTTGCCGGATATCCCGCTATTGGTGCGAACCGGCGCTCAACCGGCATACCCTCTGCCTTGGCCCCATTCTCCCAGACGTGTCCGGCGGCCTCGTCGTCACGGTGGCTGTGTCTGGTTGCGGAACCGCCTACGATGGCAACCGGGGAAGTTTGTCTCGGCCTCTCCTCCTGGCGGCGCCGCCGGGGTAGACCTGCGAGGAGCTTTACATAAAGTGGCAGCCATTCTCGACAAGATCCTACGTGCCGGCGAAGGCAAGACTCTGCGCAAGCTCAAGAGGATCGCCGATCAGGTCAACTCCATCGAGGACGACTTCACGAGCCTGTCCGACGCGGAGTTGCGCGCGATGACGGACGAATTCAAGCAGCGCTACGCCGACGGCGAAACTCTCGACGATCTGCTTCCCGAAGCGTTCGCGACCGTGCGCGAGGCGGCTCACCGCGTGCTCGGCCAGCGTCCCTTCGACGTGCAGATCATGGGCGGGGCCAACCTGCACATGGGCAACATCTCCGAAATGAAGACGGGTGAGGGCAAGACCCTGACCTGTACGTTGCCCGCCTATCTCAACGCGCTCGCCGGCAACGGCGTCCACGTCATCACCGTCAACGACTACCTGGTCAAGGTCGGCGCGGAGAACATGGGCCGCATCTACCGCTTCCTGGGCATGGAAGTCGGCATGATCCTCTCCGGCCAGGCGCCCGACGAGCGCCGCCGGCAGTACGAAGCGGACATCACGTACGGCACCAACAACGAGTTCGGCTTCGACTACCTCCGCGACAACATGGCCTGGTCGCTGGAGGAGTGCGTGCAGCGCGGCCACCACTACGCCATCGTCGACGAGGTCGACTCGATCCTCATCGACGAGGCCCGCACGCCGCTGATCATCTCCGGCCCCGGCGAGCAGTCGGGCAAGTGGTACAACGAGTTCGCCAAGATCGTGCCCCGGCTGCGCAGGGGCGTCGAGGCGAAGAACCCGGGCGAGGAGAGCACCGGCGACTACATCGTCGACGAGAAGAAGCGCACGGTCGGCATCCTGGAGGCGGGCGTCGAGAAGGTCGAGGACTGGCTCGGCATCGACAACCTCTACAAGCCGGAGCACACCCACCTGGTCGGCTTCCTGAACAACGCGCTCAAGGCGAAAGAGCTGTTCAAGAAGGACAAGGACTACATCGTCTCCGACGGCGAAGTGCTGATCGTCGACGAGTTCACCGGCCGTATCCTGCACGGCCGCCGCTACAACGAGGGCATGCACCAGGCCATCGAGGCCAAGGAGAGCGTGAAGATCAAGGACGAGAACCAGACTCTCGCCACGGTCACCCTCCAGAACTACTTCCGCCTCTACAAGAAGCTGTCCGGCATGACCGGCACGGCGGTCACCGAGGCCAACGAGTTCCACCAGACGTACAAGCTCGGCGTGGTCCCGATCCCGACCAACCGCCCGATGATCCGCAAGGACCAGGCGGACGTGGTCTACAAGACCGAGGACGCCAAGTTCGACGCGGTGGTCGAGGACATCAAGGAGCGCTACGAGGCCGGGCAGCCGGTCCTCGTCGGCACGACCTCGGTGGAGAAGTCCGAGCGGCTGTCCAAGGCGCTCAAGCGCCGCGGCGTGCCCCACGAGGTGCTCAACGCGAAGAACCACGCGCGTGAGGCCGCGATCGTCGCCGAGGCGGGCCGCAAGGGCGCCGTCACCGTCGCCACCAACATGGCCGGTCGAGGCACCGACATCATGCTCGGCGGCAGCCCCGAGTTCCGCGCCGACCTGGAGCTGCGCCAGCGCGGCCTCGACCCGCTGGAGACGCCGGAGGAGTACGACAAGGCCTACCCCGAGGTGCTGGAGAAGGCCAAGGCGGCCGTCGCCGCCGAGCACGAGGAGGTCACCGCGCTCGGCGGCCTCTACGTCCTCGGCACCGAGCGCCACGAGTCGCGCCGCATCGACAACCAGCTCCGCGGCCGGTCCGGCCGTCAGGGCGACCCCGGCGAGTCGCGGTTCTACCTCTCGCTCGGCGACGACCTCATGCGCCTGTTCAACTCGGCCAGGGTCGAGATGATCATGACGCGGCTCAACATCCCCGACGACCAGCCGATCGAGTCGGGCATCGTCTCCAAGGCCATCGCGTCGGCCCAGCACCAGGTCGAGCAGCAGAACTTCGAGATCCGCAAGGAAGTTCTGAAGTACGACGAGGTGATGAACCGGCAGCGCAAGGTGATCTACTCCGAGCGCCGCAAGGTGCTGGAGGGCGCCGACCTGCACGAGCAGGTGCGCGGCTTCATCGGCGACGTGATCGACGGCTACGTCGCGGGCGCCACCTCCGAGGGCTTCGCAGAGGAGTGGGACCTCGACAAGCTGTGGAAGGCGTTCGGCGAGCTCTACCCGGTCACGGCCACGATCGACAACCTCGTCGAGGAGGCCGGCAGCCGCGAGGAGCTGTCCGCCGAGTTCCTCTCCGAGAAGATCAAGGCCGACGCGCTGGAGGCGTACGCCAGGCGCGAGGAGCAGCTCGGGGCCGAGGCCACGCGTAACTTCGAGCGCCAGGTCATCCTGTCCGTGCTCGACCGCAAGTGGCGCGAGCACCTCTACGAGATGGACTACCTGCGCGAGGGCATCGGCATGCGGGCCTACGCGCAGAAGGACCCGCAGATCGAGTACCAGCGCGAGGGCTTCGAGATGTTCTCGGCGATGCTCGAGGGCATCAAGGAGGACTCGGTCGGGTTCCTGTTCAACCTCGAGGTCGAGGTCCAGGAGAACCCGATCGTCGAGGAGGAGGACGCCGCGGTCGCCGAGACGCGTTCGATCATCTCCACGGCGCTGCGCGGTCCTCAGCGGCCCGCCGAGCTCGAATACTCCGCGCCCGGCGAGCAGGGCGAGGTCGAGCACACCCGGGTCCGCACCACCTCGGCCGAGCGGGCCGCCTACGGCAACGTCGAGCGCAACGCGCCCTGCCCCTGCGGGTCGGGCAAGAAGTACAAGCGCTGCCACGGCGACCCGAAGAACGCGGTCTGACCGGCTGAACCGACCTGAGCGGGTGAGGTGACCCGACGACAGCGGCCCCATGATCCATGATCATGGGGCCGCTGTCGTGCTGTGTCAGGGCGGTGTCATCGCAGCCAGCGCACCTCGTCGACGGTGTCGTTCGTGTACGGAGGCTCCTCCAGGGGCTGGCCGGGGAACAGCGGCCGGCCCCGGGGCTCGTCGCGGTCGATCAGGAGGGCCGGGTGGCTGGTGTCGTTGACCCAGGAGGAGACGTTGTTCGCGGCGGACGGGCCGCCGACGCCACCCGGCATGGGCAGGTCGTCGAGGTCGACGTCGTAGCCGGCGCCGATGCCGTACGCCGGGCCTGAACGGTCGTAGTCCCGGTACAGGCAGAGCGTGGCGGACGGGCAGGGCTCGCCGGGGCCGAGCGCGACCACGCCCGGAGGCAGCGGCCAGGCGGCGGCCGACGCGGCGGGGACGGCGAGGGCGCCGGCGAAGGTCAGGACGGCCGCGCCGGTCAGCATGCGGACGAGGGGAGTGCTGCGCATGGGTGGGATACCTCCTGGATGGGTTGCGGACTGCACTCACCCTTCCGTAACTGCTCGTATTCAGATAGACGCAAAGAGTAACGGTGTTGCTGATGGCGGCGACAGGTCTCCGTGTCCTGCCGGCTACTCCGGTTGCTCGCGGCCCGGGGTCGGGATGTTCAGGCGGCGGATCATGAATGCGAAGATCACGTAATAGAGGATGAAATAGAGCAGGCCGAAGACGATGATCAGGCCGAGGCGATGGGTGTTGGATTTGCCGGCGTTCAGCAGCATGTCTATGGCACCGCCGGAGAACGTGAAGCCCAGCCGGGCGCCGAATTCGGCCATCAGGGCCATCGACAGGCCCGTCAGCAGGGCGTGCATCGCGAAAAGCGCCGGGGCGACGAAAATGAAGGCGAATTCCAGCGGTTCCGTTATGCCGGTGATGAATGCCGTCAGCCCGGCGGACAGCATGATGCCGCCCACCGATTTCCTGCGTTCGGGCGGGGCGGCCCGCCACATCGCGATGGCCGCGCCCAGGAGGCCGAACATCATCACGGGGAAGAAGCCGGTCATGAAGATGCCGGCGCCCTGTTCGCCGGCGAAGTAGCAGTTCAGGTCGCCGGTGGCGTTGCGGGTGGCGCCGTTCACGCCGGCGTGGCACTCGGGCAGGGTGAACCAGACGATGGTGTTCAGGAAGTGGTGCAGGCCGACCGGGATCAGCAGGCGGTTGGCGACGCCGTAGATGCCGGTGCCGGCGGTGCCGTGCGCCGAGAGCCAGTCGCCCACCTCCGAGAGCCAGTCGCCGACCGGGCGCCACACCAGGCCGAAGACGACGCCGAGGAGCAGGGCGGCGACGGCGGTGATGATGGGCACCGAACGGCGTCCGCCGAAGAAGGCCAGCCACGGAGGCGGCTTCAGCCGGTAGAAGCGCTGCCAGAGCAGCGCGGCCGTGATGCCGATGACGATGCCGCCGAGCACGCCCGTCGGGTTCTGGGCGCCCACGTTGAGCATCGGGCCCTTGTCCGTGGTGATGAGCACCTTGTCGTAGACGGCGCCGCGGCCCGCGTCGAAGAAGAGCGTCTTGCTGACGTGGTCGAACACCAGGTAGCCGACCAGCGCGGCGAGGGCGGTCGAGCCGTCGGCCTTGCGCGCGAACCCGATCGCCACGCCGATCGCGAACAGGACGGGCAGGTTGTCGAACAGGGCGCCGCCGGCCGCGGCCAGGACCTTGGCGACGGGGAGCAGCCAGGGGAGCACGCCGCCGAGTCCGTCGGCGCCCAGCATGTCGGGCTGGCCGAAGCGGAAGAGCAGGCCGGCGGCCGGCAGGACCGCGATGGGCATCATGAGCGAGCGGCCGATGCGCTGCAGCACCGCGAACGTCGACGACCAGGGCGGCGTGCGTATGGTCCTCACCCCCGCTTGACGATCCGTCGGCGGGGGAATGCCAGGTTCCTACCACGGCACAGGACTGCGAAAACGGCGCTAGGTCTCGCCGGAGTCGACGTCGGGCTCGGGTTCCCGGCCCGGGGTCATGATGTTGAGCTTGCGGATGAGGAACGTGAACACGACGTAGTAGACGACGCCGTAGATCACGCCGAGCAGCAGGATGCCCGGGAGGTTCTGGGTGTTGGACTTGCTGGCGTTCAGGAGCATGTCGAGCAGGCCGGCGGAGAAGCCGAAGCCGAGCTGCCCGCCGATCAGCGTGGTCAGGGCCATCGCGAGGCCCGTCAGGATGGCGTGCGCCACGAGCAGCGCGGGCGCCACGAAGATGAACGCGAACTCGATCGGCTCGGTGATGCCGGTGACGAACGAGGCCAGACCGGCCGACAGCATGATGCCGCCCACCGTGGCGCGCCGGTGCGGGGGAGCCGCGCGCCACATGGCGAGGGCGGCGGCCGGCAGGGCGAACATCATGATGGGGAAGAACCCGGCCATGAACTGGCCCGAGTGCGGGGCGCCGCCGAAGTAGCAGTTCCAGTCGCCGCCGAGCACGTGGCCGCCGACCTCGCACTGGGGGACGACGTACCAGACGACGGAGTTCACGAAGTGGTGCAGGCCGAGGGGGATGAGGAGGCGGTTGATGAGGCCGTAGATGCCGGTGCCGACGGGGCCGATGGCGGCCAGGGCCTCGCCGGCGTGGCGGATCCACTCGCCGATGACCGGCCAGAGCCAGCCGAACAGCACCCCGAGGAGCAGCGCCACGATGGACGTGATGATCGGCACGAACCTGCGCCCGCCGAAGAACGCCAGCCACGGCGGCAGCTTGATCCGGTGGAAGCGCTGCCACAGCAGCGCGGTGACCAGGCCCATCACGATGCCGCCGAGCACCTTGGTGGGGTTCTGCAGGCCGTAGTTGATGACTTCCTTGATGCCCTCGTCCTGGACCTGCCGCAGGGACACGGTGTCCCGGATGTCGGAGCCGAAGAACATCACCTTGGTCACCCGGTCGAACACCAGGTAGCCGACGACGGCCGCGAGCGCCGTGCTGCCGTCGGACTTGCGGGCGAAGCCGATGGCCACGCCCACGGCGAACAGCAGCGGCAGGTTCTGGAACAGCGCGTCGCCGGCGGCGGCCAGCACCTCGGCGACCTGGCTCATCCACGCGAACCCGGACACGTCGGCGAGCCCGCCGGGGGCGGGGCCGTTGGCGCCCAGCATGTCGGGCTGGCCGAAGCGGAAGAGCAGCGCGGCCGCGGGCAGGGCGGCGATGGGCAGCATCAGCGAGCGGCCCAGCCGCTGGAGCACGTTCATCACGCGTGCGAACGGCGATGGCCGGGCGGCGGTGGTCTCGTTCACCGGGCGTTCCTCCGGGGGGTGGGAGTCGGGCGTCCGCCGGGCGCGCTCTCGGACGCCGGCCCGGCGAAGTGGCCCTAGCCCCGTCTAACGGGCATTTCGAGGATGGTCCGCAGCTGATAGCGATCAGCGCGGTAGGTGGACACGCCGAGCTCCGCGCAGACGCCGCCGGAGAACGACCTGCGCTGGAGCAGCAGCACCGCGCCCCCGCGCGGCAGCTTCAGCAGGTCGGCGTCGCTCGGGTCGGCGATGCCGCCGTCGATGGTGAGCTCGCCGGCGTCCATGACCAGCCCGTAGCGGCTCTCCAGCAGCTCGTACAGCGATTTGTCGGACAAGTCGTAGTCGGCCAGGTCGGGGGCGAGTTTGACCGGGATGTGGGCCCGTTCGATGGACAGGGGCTCGCCGTCGGCCGTACGCAGGCGCTCGATGAAGTGCACTTCCTCACCCGGCTGGATCCCCAGCTCCTTGGCCAGGTGGGCGCTGGCGCGCACGACGCGGCGGTCGAGGTCGCGCGAGCCGGGGATCATGCCGCGCGCCCTCATGTCGTCGGTGAACGACGTGAGCTGCAGCGCCAGCTCGATCTTGGGGCGGGCCACGAACGTGCCCTTGCCCGGCACGCGGTGCAGCCGGCCCTCGGACACCAGATGGTCGACGGCCTGCCGTACGGTCATCCTCGACAGGCCGAAGCGCTGGCAGAGCTCGCGCTCGGACGGGATGGCCGCGCCGATGCTGAGCTCGTTGCTGTCAATGAGGTCCAGCAGGATCTCGCGAAGCTGGAAGTACTTGGGCACCGGGCTATCCGGATCGATGTGCGCCACGGATCCTCCCCTCGATCGGCAAAGAAGAAATCTGCTTCTGGTGGTGCGGCAGTCTATGGGCAGATTTCTTGTTTGGTGGCCATGGGCTATGGTTCGTACTGGTCTAGTCCGGACTAGACCACATGTCGCGAAAGACGGTCAAGTCCGTACCGTATGAATTGAGGGATGAGCTCAGGATGACCACCAAGATGCGCAGTGAGATCGCCGAGCAGCCGGAGGCGCTGCGGGCCACGCTCGACGCCCTGCTCCCCAGGGTCGGCGAGGTGAAGGCGGTGGGCGAGCAGACTCGCCAGCTGCTGTTCATCGCCCGTGGCACCTCCGACAACGCCGCAGTCTACGGCCGCTACCTGGTCGAATCCCACGCGGGGCGGATGGGCGCGCTGGCCGCGCCGTCCATCGCGACGACCTACAAGCGCAAGCTCGACCTGGACGGTGTGCTCGCTGTCGCGATCTCGCAGTCGGGGCGTACGGAGGAGATCGTCGAGACGCTGGCCTGGGCCAAGGACTGCGGCGCGAAGACCGTCGGCATCACCAACGGCGGCGAGGACAGCCCGCTCGCCCAGGCCGCCGACGTCGCGCTGTGCACGCTGGCCGGCGAGGAGAAGGCCGTACCGGCGACCAAGACCTACACCACGCAGCTCGCCGCGCTGGCCGTGCTGGCGCTCGGCCTCGGGGCCGACGTGGACGCCGGCGACCTGCGGCGGGTGCCCGAGGCGGTCGAGAAGCTGATCGCCGAGCCGGGCGACCTCGACGCGGTCGTCGAAGGGCTGCTGGACAAGCCGGGCGTGGTCGTGTCCGGGCGCGGGCTCGCCTTCTCCACGGCCCTGGAGACCGCGCTCAAGCTCAAGGAGGCCTGCTACCTGCACGCCATGGGCCTGTCCTACGCCGACCTGCTGCACGGCCCGATCGCCGTGGTCGACGCCGACACCCCCGCCCTGCTGGTGGCCTCCGAGAACAGCCCCACCCTCTCCGGTACGGTCGCGCTCGCCGAGCGGGTCGTGGCGGCGGGGGCGGCGGCGTACACGATCGGGGGCGGCGACGCGCTCGCGCAGGCCGGTACGGCCGCGCTCAACGGCCCTGACCTGCCCGAATGGGTGGCGCCGATGGGACTGATCATCCCCGGGCAGCTGCTCACCGAGGCGCTGGCCAGGCGGCTCGGCATCGACCCCGACGCGCCGCGCGGCCTGAACAAGGTCACGCAGACGGACTGAAGGAGGCACCTCGTTTAGCCTGGTCAGGAAGTCAGGACGAGGGAGGACCGGATGGCGGCGGATGTGAATGCGATCATCGCCGGTCTCGGCGGTGCCGACAACATCATCGAGATCGAACCCTGCATCACCCGGTTGCGCACGGAGGTGCACGACGCGTCCAAGGTCGACCAGGCCGCCCTGAAGGCGGCGGGGGCGCACGGCGTGATGGCCGCGGGGAACGTGGTCCAGGTCGTCGTGGGGCCCGAGGCGGACACGATCGCCAGCGACATCGAGGACATCATCGGCTAAGGGCGAGACCATGACGACTGTTCTCGCCCCGGTTGAGGGGGCAGCTGTGGGGTTGGCCGCCGTGCCCGATCCGGTGTTCTCCGCGGGCATGGTGGGACCGGGAACGGCGATCGACCCGTTGCGGGGGCCCGGCAAGGCTGTGGCCCCCATAGCGGGAAAAATTATGAAACTGCATCCGCATGCCTATGTCATCGTGGGGGACGACGGCAGAGGCGTGCTGGTGCACCTGGGCATCGACACGGTCCAGCTCAAGGGGGAGGGGTTCCAGCTGCTGGCGACCGAGGGCGACAGGGTGAGCGCGGGCCAGCCCGTGGTGGCGTGGGACCCGTCGCTGATCGAGGCCGGCGGCCGGTCCCCGGTCTGCCCGGTCGTGGCGCTGGACGCCGACTCCGAGTCGGTGACCGGGGTCGCCGAGGGAGCCGTGCACGTGGGGGACGAGCTGTTCACATGGGACTGACGACCGCCCTGTTCGACCTGGACGGGACGCTGATCGACAGCGAGGCGCGGAGCACGGCCCTGTGGCGCCTGATGCTCGACAGGCACGCC
>JABFVJ010000139.1 GCA_013362835.1 Nonomuraea sp.
GCCCGCCGATCCAGTACCCCAGCGCCACGGCGAAGACGGCGACGTGCCGCACGCGCAGCCGCGCCGGCGGGGCGGGCGCCAGATGCCGGGCCGGCCTGCCGACCAGGGCCAGCACCACGACGAGCAGCGCGAGCGCCCCGCCCGACGCCAGCCCGGCCCGGTACGGTTCGTCCGGTTCGTAGGTGAGCGTCACCGTCCCGGCGGTGAAGGCGGGCAGGAACCACGCCTGCCGCCAGCCGTCGAGCCGCACCGGCTTGAGCGTCGCCGCACCGAGCGTGGCCCGCCAGCCGGCGTTGAAGTTCTCGTTGACCACCAGGTAGGAGTCGTCCTGGACGCCGACCTTGACGACGCGTTTCCCGGCGTCCCACGACGACACCTGGACCTGGCGCATGACCGTGGGCCCCGCCGCCGGGCTGCCCGGCTCGTGCCGTACGACGGCGGACTCGACCCGGTACGACTCCCCCGCCCGCAGCGCCAGCCGGGTCGGCCCGGCCACGAGCTGCAGCCGCTCGCACGTCTCGAACGTGACCGGCTTGCCGGTGACCACGTCGTTCAGCGTGCCGCCGGTGACGGCGGTGTGCACCTCGTTGCCGTCGACGGTGAACGTCGGGCCGAAGCCGCAGGGCAGCCTGAGCTTGAAGCCGGTCAGCGCGCCGAGCGGCTTGACGTCGGGGAAGGCGATGTCGCTGATCTCGATCGGCCGGCCGCTCGACGCCCCGAACTCCAGCGCGACCTTCTTGGCCGTCAACTCGGGGAAGGCGATCAGCCCGTCCTTGCCGACCCAGCTCTGCCTGACGCCGCCCTCGGCGCGGATCGTCACCCGGACGGGTGGGGCGCCGAGGTAGGAGTCGGGCGTGATGACCCGGATCCGCGACAGCCGTGTCTTCTCGGCCAGCTCGACGTTCAGGGTCGGCCTGGGGTCGAGGGGGTTGGCGAACCACGCGGTCTTGGGGTCGCCGTCGAAGGCCCACCGGCCGCCCGCCGCGCCGCTGTCGACCGCGGTCGAGGACGCGGTCACGCTCAGGGAGTCGCCGGGCAGCGCGGTGAGCCGTTCGATGGTGGCGCGGTCGGTGACCACCGTACGGCCCGAGACGGTGTACGCGCCGTCCTTGGCGGTGACGAAGGTGCGGTCGAAGCCGTAGCCGTCGTCGCCCAGCACCTCGTGGCCCTTGGCGCAGCTCCACGCGGCCGAGCCCTTGACGCAGCCGGGCACGTCGCCGGTCCTGGCGAGCGCGATCGTGGCCGGCTCACGCGGGTCGGCACGCGGATCGGGCACCACGATCGACCGGCCGGGCACGACCCCCGGGACGGTGAGCTCGGTGATGCCGACCCGGCTGCCGAGCCTGGTGGCCGGCTCGTACGCGGTGGCCGCGATCGTGACGCGCAGCCGCTTGACCGGGCCCCTCGGCACGGCCAGCTCCTGCGGGTCGGCGGTCGCGCGTACCTTCTGGCGCAGCGCGCCCGCGTCGGTCTCCACGATCACCTCGCTGGGCGGCGGGCCGATCGGCGCGTTCTCGAACGCCACCTGGATCGTGGGGATCGTCAGCGGGTCGGCGAAGGCGACCTCCAGCCACTCGCCGGTCGCGCCGTTCCAGCCCGTGGAGCGCCAGCTCGTACGGCGGTCGCCGTCCAGGGCGGCGAAGGGCTGGTGGCCCGGCTCCCTGCTGTTGGGGGCGGCGCCGACGTCGGCCTCGGAGGTGGAGGCGGTGACGCCCGCGACGCCGGTGAGACCCGCCGTGGACAGGTAGCGTTCCCAGCCGGGGTCGAGCAGGTCGTTGGAGGGCGACGTGCCGCGGAAGGGCTCGTCGGCGGTGAGCGTCTCGCCGGCGTTGCGGCGCAGGTCGGCGAAGGCGACCTCCCTGCGGCGCAGCGTGTCGGTGAGGATCGTGTCGTGCGCGGGCACCTTGACCACGCCCGCGTCGTCGTTGAGCAGGACCGGGCGGTCGTCGTCCAGCAGGCCCTGCTCGGCCAGGCCGAGCACGGACTCGGGCGCGCCGCCCACGCGCAGGGGGCGGGTGGCGTCCACGGTGCCGACCAGCGGCGCGGCGCCGGCCACCCGGTAGATCTCGACCGCAGGGTAGGGCTGGTCCAGCCAGGCGGCGGCCCTGCCGTACTGGCCGATGCCGACGCCGGGGCCCATCTGGGCCACGAGCGAGATGCCCGGGGAGTCCTCCAGGGCCTGGTGCACGCGTACCGGCCAGGCGGTCCCGATGGTGGCCCGGTCGAGGTCGTTGCGGACCACCAGGTACGACACGCCGATGCGGCGCAGCGTGGACGTGAGCCCCGGCGAGCCCTCGCCGGTCGCCAGGCGGTCGTCGACGGCCGCCATGAGCCGCGAGATGCCGGCCGAGCCCCACGGCACGATCGTGTGCGTGGCCCAGCGGGCCTGCGAGAGCGCCTGCAGCGGCTCGTCCAGGGGGCGGCCCCACAGGTATTCGCCGCGTTTGGCCCCCGGTACGGCTAGGACCATGCCGTCGCCGGCGTTGCGGTTGAGCCAGGAGATGGCCTGCGTCCAGTAGTCGGGGATGGCGGTGAAGCCGCCCGCCGGGGCGAGCCCGCTGTACAGGATGGGCAGGCCGGACAGCGCCACGAGCCCGGCGGCGGCCGCGGTCAGGGGCGCGCGGAGGCGCAGGCGTACCAGGGAGAGCAGCCCGGCGAGGCCGAGCGCCACGGGCAGCCGGATCAGCGCGTCGAACTTGTGCAGGTTGCGGAAGGCGGCGAGCGGGCCGTCGAGCAGGTCGAGCATGAGCCGCTCGTGCGGGGTCCCCGGATGGCCGATCGTGATGACCGCGATCCCGCACAGCACGCTGACCAGCAGGAACGTCCGCTCGGGCAGGCGGCGCAGGGTGAGCCCCACGAGACCGAGCGCGGCCACGGCCGCGGTGACCACGATCAGCCACGGGACCGTGGACTGCTGGTGGGCGTCGGGCAGCCAGACCTGGCCGTCCACGCTCAGGAAGCTGAGCCAGCTCGACGTCCCGCGCAGGGCGTTGACCAGGGACGTGACGCCGGTGGTCGCGCTCGCGGTCTCGATGTAGGGCAGGAACGAGAAGATGTAGCCGCCGAGCGTCAGCAGCGGCGCGGCCCACCACAGCGAGGCGAGCGCGACGAGCGGCAGCCACCAGGCGATCAGCCGGCGTTTGACCGGCCCGCCGCGCCTGGTCAGCAGGTAGAGCATCGGCACCACGAGCACGGCCAGCTCGGCCACCGCGTTGACGCCGCCGCAGAAGACGAAGGCGAACGCGGACAGCGCGGCCGACCTGCGTGGCGACAGCTCGCCCTTCGCCCCCTTGACCAGCGGGAGGAGGATCCACGGCAGTACGGCGCTGGGCAGGAACTCCGAGGAGTTGATGCCGATCAGCGCCTGGGCGTGCGGGGCGAGGGCGTAGACGAACCCGGCGAGTACGCGGGTGTGCGGGCCGCCGATGCCGAGCGCGCGGGCGAGCTGGACCACACCGAGGAAGGCGACGCACAGGACGAGCGACATCCACAGCCGCTGGACCGTCCACGACTCCATGCCGAGTTTGAGGAAGAGCGCGTAGAACGGGCCCATCGGGAACAGGTAGCCGTACGCCTGGTTCTGCAGGTGGCCGAAGTAGGCGCCGTCCCACAGGTGCAGCGCCCGGCCGAGGAAGCCCAGCGGGTTGACCGCCATGTCGAGCTTCGTCTCGGGGATGATCTTCTCGGTCGCGGTGTTGAACGCGATGGCGCCGAGCAGGAGGCAGGAGGCGAGCAGCCGCAGCCTGTGCCGGATCCGTTCCTCGTAGCTCTCGGCGGTGGAGTCCCCGCGTACCCCCGGGGGTCCAGGCGAGGCTTGGGTCACTGAGGGGCTCCGCCGCAATCTTGGAGATTTGCCAGGATAAGTCCGGTTATGCTAGCCCCAGTTCGGGCCCACGTAAATTCCCCGGCCCACGCCCGGCACGCCGCGGCCACCTCCGCCCGCCGCCGCGGGTCCGCCAGCTCCTCCAGCGCCCGCCCCACGACGTCCGCCAGGCACTCCCCCTCCCGTACGAGCCACCCGGTCACGCCGTCCCGTACGGAGTCCCGCAACCCGGCCACGTCGTAGGCCACCGTCGGCACCCCGAGCGCGGCGGCCTCGATCACGGTCAGCCCCCAGCCCTCGAACTCCGAGGCGGTCACGTTGAGCCGCGCGGCGGCGAGCAGCGCGTTCTTGCGCGACTCGGGGAGGAATCCGTGCAGCTCGACGCGCCCTTCGAGGCCGTGGCCGGCGACCCGGCGGGCCAGGGCGTCGCGCTCGGGGCCGCGGCCCACGATGTGCACGCGCAGCCCCGGCCAGGCGTCGCCCAGCTCGGCGGCCAGGTCCACGACCCGTTCTATGCGCTTGTGCCCGATCAGGCGGCCGGCGTACACCAGGGCGGGGTCGCCCAGGCCGGACGCGGGGCCGGCCGGGTCGGGCGCGGCGCAGCCGTTGGGCACGACGGTGACCGGCGCGAGCCAGCGCAGCTTGGCGGCCAGGTCGCGCCGGGACGACTCCGAGACGGTGATCGTCAGGCAGCGGCGGTAGACCAGCCGGGCCACCTCGCCCTCGACGAAGCAGCCGATCCTGGCCAGCCAGGCCGGCAGGAAGGCGTGGAACTGCCGGTCGTGCACGTGGTGCACGAGGCTGATCACGGGCGTGCGCCGGCGCAGCACGAGCGGGGAGAAGAACGGGATGCCGTTCATGGTGTCGATGACGACGTCCACGCGCCGCCGGTGCAGCAGCAGCCAGATCGGGACCAGCAGGTAGACCAGGTACGGGTTGCCCATCCTGCGCAGGTGGACGCCGTCGAGCACCTCGGCCCGGAGCTGGCCGCGCTGGCGGGCGGTCACGAACACGACCGAGGCGCCCTGGGTCAGCAGGAACCGGCTGACCTGCCAGGCGTACTCCTCGGCGCCGCCGGCCGTGGACTGCCGGGGCTCGCGGAAGTTGAGCATCGCGACGCGGACCCCGGCGAGTGGCCGCTCGCGCGTACGCGGGCCGGTCAGCTCCGCCGGGTCCGCCTTCTGCTCACCGGTAAAGACCACCATCACTCCTCGCGCGTGGGCATGAGGGCATGGCGGAGCCACACTCCGTGCTCGCTGTATGGCCCCGTCAAGCGGGATGAATCACCTGGTGCCGTAGTTGTAGAGCGGCTGGTTGGGCGGGGTGAGCGAAGGTGACGCCACGTTGACTACCGCGACGGAGGCTCCGACCGCCAGCAGGGCTCCGATGGCCAGAGCCACGAGAAGTCGCAACACGAAGCACTCCCTTCCTTCCGGTGGCGCGGTGTGCCGAGACTAGAACGTGTTTCGTCTTGAATCCATAACATTGGTCAAACCGTGATAAAGCAAGTTACCCTCCGGTACATTATGAAACAGCCGGTCAACGCCGCAGCAAGCGGAGCTCTTCTCCGTCGAAGACTGTTTTCCAGCCGGGGAGCCCGGACGGGAACCCGTTCTCGCCTGAGGCCATCAGGACGTACCTGACGGGGATGCGGTCGTAGGCGCGGGCGGCCAGCAGGTCGCCGGTGCGGCGGTTCAGCGGGTCCTCGCCGCGTACGCGGAGCCGCCCGCCGCCGGGCAGGCCGACGAGCAGCGTGTCGTCCCAGAGCACGCGGCGCTGGAAGAGCTTGGTGGCCGGGTCGAGCACGACGCGCCCGCCGTTCCAGGCGAAGGCCCGGTGCGCGCCCCAGGGCAGCGACAGCAGCGCGCCCGGCGCGGGGTCGCCGTCCACGATCCGCCGCACCGCCAGCCATTCGCCCGGGTACGTCACCGCGTCCAGCCTCCCGAACGCCCCCAGCGCGAACGTGGGCAGCACCAGCACCGGCGCCAGCACCCCGACCAGCGCGGGCACGCCCGACCGCAGCGCCGAGGCCAGCCCGACGGCGGTCAGCAGGACCAGCGGAGCCAGGTACACCTGACCGTCACGCAACGGCCCGAACCCCGGCCACAGGCCGATGAGCCACTTGAGCACCGCCCGCCCCGGCTCGTACGCCCCCAGCGCCGCCACGCAGAACCCGGCCGCCGCCGACACCGCCAGCCCGCCCCACCAGGCGGGCCGGTCGGGGGACGAACGCAGCCGGGCGTAGCCGTACAGGCCGGCGGCGACCATGAGCAGGCGCGCGCCCGCCGTCCACCACGCCTCCTGGCCGGGCAGCCCGGCCTCGGCGTTCCAGATGCCGCCGAGCGAGAGCAGGCTGCCCAGCACGCCGAACGGGCCGTCGGCGCGGGCGGCGAAGGCGTCCACACCGGCCGGGTCCGTCACCGCGCCCGAGGTGAGCGCGGGCACCGCCCACGGAAGGCTGAACAGGACCAGCACCCCGGCGGCGCTCGGCACCCTGCGGCGGGCCACGGCGACGGGCATCAGGGCGAGCCACGAGACCAGCATCGCCTGGAACCCCCCGACCGCCGCCGGGAGCAGAGCGAGCGCGAGCCGCCATGGGACCGCGCGGAGGGCCGCCAGCGGCCGGAGACCCGCTTCCCGCGCTGGTCGCGGGCCCTGGGTGCCGCTTTCCTGGGTGCCGCTTTCCCGGGTGCCGTTTTCCCTGGTGAGGGCGTGGAGTGCCCAAGGCAGGGCGGCCACGCCGAGGAGCAGGGCCCACTGGCCGAGCATGAGCCGCTGGGCGAGGTAGATGTTCCAGGCGTAGAACGCGGCGGCGACCAGTCGCGCGAGCCTGCGCTCCGGCGGCACCAGCGCCGCGGCCCCGGTCGCGGCCAGCACGAAGACGGCGACCAGCGCCGCCTTCTGCACGATCTCCACCGGCAGCGCCCGCGACAACAGCGCCACGACGAAGTCGCTGGGCACCGCCCTGGGGAACCCGCCGCGATCGGGCCACAGCGGCGGGTCGGGCACGAAGAGCAGGTCGTACCGGAGCACCAGCCCCCAGCCGAGCGCCGGCCCCAGCGCCAGCGCCGCCAGCCCCAGGCCCAGCGCCAGGGGCGCCCAGCGTCCCGGAGAGCGGGGCATTCCGGTCACCGGCCGCACCGCCTCTCCCTTGCGCCCGGACAGTCCGGGCACAAGGGAGGGTAGCCGCCGATGCGTCACATGCGTTACTTGCCGGGCTCGGGGTCCCTGGGCAGGCCGAGCATGCGCTCGGCGATGATGTTGAGCTGCACCTCGGTGGTGCCGCCGTAGATGGTCATCGCCCTGGTCGCGAGCACCGCGCGGTTCCAGTAGCCGGCGTCGCCGAGCTTCATGTCCGCCGCCACCACGGCCTTGGCGCCGAGCAGGCTGACGGCCGTCTCGGAGACGTGCTGGGCGTGCGAGGTCGACAGCAGCTTCCGTACGGACGCGTCGGCGCCCGGCTCGGTGCCGGCCAGCTGCTTGAGCGTGACCCGCAGCGACAGCGCGTTGATCGAGTGGCCCTCGCAGACCACCCCGGCCACCTCCTGCTCCTCGGCCGGCGTGAGCTCGCGGCCCAGCCTGCCGATCAGCCCGAGCAGGTCGGGCACGGACGCGCCGGTGCCGCCCGAGCCGGAGGAGAGCGAGACGCGCTCGTTGGACAGCGTGTTGCGGGCGACCTTCCAGCCGTCGCCGACCTCGCCCACGACCAGGTCGTCCGGGACGAAGACGTCGTCGAGGAAGACCTCGTTGAACAGGTTCTCGCCGGTCATCTCGGTGAGCGGCCTGACCGTGACGCCCTGCGCCTTCATGTCGACGAGGAAGTACGTGATGCCCTCGTGCTTGGTGCCCTCGGAGGAGTTGCGGGCGATGCAGATGCCCCACTCGGCCACGTGGGCGACCGAGGTCCAGATCTTCTGGCCGTTGAGCCGCCAGCCGCCCTCGACCTTCTCCGCCTTCATCTGCAGCGAGGCCAGGTCGGACCCGGCGCCGGGCTCGGAGAAGAGCTGGCACCAGATCATCTCGCCGCTGAGCGTCTTGGGCAGGAAACGTTCCTGCTGCTCGGGGGTGCCGTACACGGCGATCGACGGGACCACCCAGGCGCCGATGATCATCGCGGGGAGCCTGACCTTCGCGGCCTTGAGCTCCTGGGCGATGAGCACCTGCTCCAGCGGCTTGGCGTCGCGGCCCCACGGCTTCGGCAGGTGGGGCATGACGAACCCGCGCGCGGCGAGCGCCCGCTTCTGCTCCTGGCCTTCGAGCCGGGCGATCTCGGCGATCTCGGAACGGATCCGCTCGCGCAGCTCCTCCGCGCCCTCGGGCAGGTCGATCTCCATCTCGCGGCCGACGCCCTGCAGGGCGAGCGCGGTCACGGAGGCCGCCCACTCGGACGAGGAGCCGAGCAGGGCGCGCAGGGTGAGCGCGCGCCGGTAGTACAGGTGCACGTCGTGCTCGAAGGTGTAGCCGATGCCGCCGAACGTCTGGATCGCGTCCTTGGCGCACTGCACCGCGGCGTCGGGGGCCATCACCCCGGCGACGGCGGCGGCGTACTCCAGCTCGCGGCCCTCGGCCCTGGTCGCGTCCCACACGGTGGCGCGGGCCTGCTCCAGGGCGACGAGCATGCGGGAGATCTTGTGCTTGATGCCCTGGAACTGGCCGATCGGGCGGCCGAACTGCTCGCGTACCTTGGCGTAGCCGGCGGCGGCCGTGACGCACCAGGAGGCGACGCCCGCGGCCTCGGCGCCGAGCAGGACGGCGGCCAGGTTGAGCACGTCGGGGCTCTCGACGCCGTCCAGCACGCGCTCGGCGGGCACGGTCACGTCCGACAGCTCCACCTTGGCCACCGGCCTGGTCAGGTCGAGCGACTTGACGGCGGTGACGGTGACGGCGGAGGCGTCGACGGCGATCCACTCCTCGCCCTCCGACGTGGTCACCGGCAGCACCAGCACGTCGGCCAGCGAGCCGGCGAGCACCGGGTCGGCCGTGCCGGAGACGACCAGGGAGCCGTCGCCCGCGCGGGTGCCGGTGAGCGCCGCCGACAGCGCGACGGCGCCGGCGAGGGTGCCGTCGGCGAGGGCTTCGAGCAGCTCGTGCCGCTTGGAGGCGTGGATGACCGCGCTCGCCAGCACGGTCGGTACGTACGGGCCCGGCGCGAGCTTCTCGGCCAGCGCCTCGACGGCGACGGCCGCCTCCAGCAGCCCGTAGCCGGAGCCGCCGGACTCCTCGGGCAGATGCAGGCCGAGCAGCCCCTGCTCGGCGAGGCCCGACCAGAAGGGCGGACGCTCGTCCGACCCGGATCGCAGCAGTTCCGAGGGAATGTTCCGCTCGGCCCAGCCGCTCACCGACTCGCGGAGCGCCTCGTGCTCCTCGCTCAGTCCGATAGCCATTGCTCATCCTCCAGCCAGGTCAAAGTCCATGCCTCATGCCCAGAACCATATTCTAGAGCATGCTTCTGGCCTAGAGGGGCCTGACCTGCTGGACGAGTGTGTTCAGATCAGCCCATCGCGCCTTGTTCTTGTCGGGGATCGAGGCCATCAGCATCGCGGGCTTGGTCTTGCCCACCTCGACGATCGTCACCATGGCCTGGGCGGTCTGCGTCTTGCCGCCCGAGACGTACGTGACCTTGTAGCCGAGCGACCAGCCCTTGCCGACCGGGACCTTCTTGGAGCCGGTCCAGGCCGTCAGCTTGGCGCCCTCCGGGTACTGCGTACGCAGGGTCCAGCGGGCCGCGCGGATGGCGATCTCGCGGTAGTCGGCGTCCTTGGACGGCTTCTTCTCCGGCGCGTCGCCCGGGAACATGGCCGAGGCGATCACCGTGTGCGGGACGGCGACCTTGCCGATGCGCTGCGCGATGGAGAACGGCGCGAACGACTTGGCGTCCCAGGGGGCGGCCAGGCGCGGGTAGCTGATGCCGGTCTTCTTGTCGGAGATGATCCCGGTCACCACCGAGGGCGTGCCCGACTGCGTGGCGAAGCTCTTGCTCTCCGGCACCGGGGGCAGCACGATCGGCGTCTCGGTGGGGGTCGGGGAGGCGGTCGGGGTGGCGCTCGCGGCCGGCACCGGCGCGACGGAGACCGGCGGCCCCGCCTCCTCCTGCGTCGGCACGTCCCCCGAGAACACCACGAAGACCAGCACCACCGCCACAACGGTCACCAGAATGGCCCCCACCAGGTAAATCACCCGAATGGGAATGTCACCGATGCCCCGCTTGGGCGGCTTCGTCACCACCCCCGCGACGGGCATCCCCGGCTGCGGCCAGACCTGCACCGGCTGATGCTCCCCCACCCTCCCAGCAGAAACCTGCACCCCCCGCCCCACAGAGGTGTGCCCACCAGGCGACTGCCCACCAAGCGGCTGCCCAATGTGCCCGCCAGGCGACTGCCCACCCGGCCCAGCAGGCGATTGCCCACCCGGCCCAAACCCCCCCCCCCCCCGC
>JABFVJ010000326.1 GCA_013362835.1 Nonomuraea sp.
GAGGCCGCCCAAGGCGAGGAGCGCGGCCGAGACGACCGCCAGGTGCAGCCGGGCGTCGACCCCCGCGTGCGCGGCCAGGGTGCCGAGACCGCCCGCGGCCAGGCTGCCGACGGCCCACATGCCGTGCAGGCCGGAGATGATCGGTTTGCCGAGACGGCGTTCGAGTACGACGCCCTGGGCGTTCATGACGACGTCGCACATGCCGGCCGAGGCGCCGTACAGCAGGAGGGTGGCGTACAGCCAGACGGGGGCGGGGGAGAGCGCGGGCAGGGCGAGCCCGGCGCACCACAGGGCGAGCAGGACCCGGGTGGCCGCGCGCCCGCCGAACCGGTGGGCGAGGCGGCCGGCCATCGGCATGGCGACGAACGCGCCGATCGGCGGGCACAACATCCCGAGCCCGAGCGCGGCGGGGCTGAGGTGCAGCTGGTCCTGGATCCAGGGGATGCGGGTCGCCATGCTTCCGGCGACGGCGCCGTGCACGGCGAAGACCGCCGCGATGGCGCGGTGATGACTCATGGACGGAAAACTATCAGGCAGGCTTCCTGATGAAAACAGGTTTTCAGGCAGGAACCCTGATTATTATGGGGACGTGAAGACCGCCACCCCCGCCATGGCCCGCGCCATCAACGACCGGCTGGCCCTCGACCTGCTGCTGGAGCGCGGCCCGCTGACCGCTCCCCAGCTCCGCGAACTCACCGGCCTGTCCAGGCCGACCGTGTCGGACCTGATCGACCGGCTCAAGGACGGCGGCCTGATCGAGGAGGCCGGCGAGTACGGCGAGGTCCGCCGCGGCCCCAACGCCCGCCTCTACGCCCTGGTCGCCGGCCGCGCCCACGTGGCGGGGGTCGACCTGCGCCGCACCGCGATCAACGTCACCGTCGCCGACATCACCGGCCGCGAGGTCGGCTCGGCCGTGCGGGAGGTCTCCGGCGACCTCGCCGTCCTCGTCGAGGACGCGGTCACCGAGGCCGCCGCGGGCCGCCCGCTCGACAACGTCGTCATGGGCGCCCCCGGCCTGGTCAAGCCGATGGACGGCGAGCTGGCCGTGGCCAACGACGTGCCCGGGTGGCGGCCCGGTCTGGTGTCCGCCGTACGCGAGCGGCTGGGCGTGCCGGTGATCCTGGAGAACGAGGTCAACCTGGCCGCCGTCGCCGAGCTGCGTACGGGCGCCGCCGTCGGCTGCGACGACTTCGTGCTGCTCTGGCTCGACGACGGGATCGGCGCGGCGGTCGTGCTCGGCGGCCGGCTGCGGCGCGGCGCGTCGGGCGGCGCGGGGGAGATCGGCTTCCTGGAGGTCGAGGGGGAGCCGCTCTGCGTCCTGCTCCAGGACGGGACCGGGCGCGAGGAGTGGGTGCGCCGGGTCGCCAAGGGCGCCTTCGCCTTCGTCACCCTGCTCGACCCCGGGCTGGTCGTGCTCGGCGGCGCGATGGGCCAGGCGGGCGGCGACGAGCTGGCCGAGCGGGTCGCCGCGCGGCTGGGCGCCCTCTCACCCGCGCCGACCGAGGTCAGGGCCACGCGGGTGGAGGGCAACGCGGTGCTGCAAGGGGCCGTGCTGACGGCCCTGGACACGGCGCGCGACCACGTCTTCGGCTGACCCGCGGCTCACTGGACGGCGGCGGGCTCCCGCAGCGGCAGGCGTACCTCGAACCAGGTCTCGCCGGGCACCGAGCGCACCTTGATCTCGCCGCCGTGCCGCCCGGCCACGATGCGGTAGGAGATGTCCAGCCCGAGCCCGGTGCCCTCGCCCACGCTCTTGGTGGTGAAGAACGGCTCGAAGATCCGGTCCTTGATCGCGTCGGCCACGCCGGGGCCGGTGTCGCCGATCTCGATGATCGCCTCGTCCTCGTCGTGGGCGGTGCGTACGGTCAGCGTGCCCTCCTCGCCCATGGCGTCGAGCGCGTTGTGGATGAGGTTCGTCCACACCTGGTTGAGCTCGCCCGCGTAGCAGGGGATGGGCGGCAGCGTACGGTCGTAGTCGGTGACCACGCTGATGCCCGGCGGGATCTTGCCGCGGAAGATCGCCACCGTGCTGTCGAGCAGGTCGTGCACGTCCACCGTCTGGAACGGCGCCCGGTCCATCTGCGAATACTGCTTGGCCGACCGGATCAGCGTGGTGATGCGCTCGGTGGCCTCGGTCACCTCGTTGAGCATCTGGGAGATCTCGATGGCCTCGGCCAGCCAGTGCAGCGCGGCCGGAGTCTGCTCCTCGCCCACCTTGCCGCGGATCTTCTGCAGGTCCTTGGCCGTGAATCCGGCGTTGACCAGCGCGGGAGCCAGCTCCCACGCGTCCTCGACGCCGACCTCCTCCAGCGCGTCGCCGAGCTCGTCCTCGGCGTCGGAGATCTCCATCGGCGAGCGCTGCGGCTGGTTGCCCAGCTTCACCACGCACGCCTCCTGGGCCTCGATCAGCGCGCGCAGCTTCTCGGGCGGGATGCCGTCCTCGGCGAGCTGGGCGAGCTGCATGCGGGAGGCCCTGATCAGCGAACGCAGCTCGCTCACCGCGCGCACGGCCGCCGCCGCGGGGTTGTTCAGCTCGTGCGTGAGCCCGGCGGTGATCGTGCCGAGCGCGGTCAGCCGCTGCCGCCTGTCGATGATCTCCCGCTGCAGGCGGCCGCCCGACATCATGCCGTCGAGCAGGTGCATCGCCATCGGGAACCACTCGGCCACGATGTAGGCGAACTTCTTGGCCGGCAGCAGGAACAGCCGCGAGGGCGCGGTCGCGCGCAGCGTGTGCTGGTAGGTCTCCGGCGCGCGCTCGCCCAGGTAGGCCGAGGTGGCGCCGCCGTAGACGCCGGGCTGGGACGTACGGGGCATCGCGACGGTACCGGCGGTGACCGTCTCGTTGATCATCTGCACCTCGCCCTCCAGCAGCACGGCGAAGCACTCGGCCGGCTCGCCCTGCCGGACGACGTCCTCGTCCTGCGCGTACGAGCGGACCCGGCCGCTGGAGGCGAGCTTGGTGAGCTGCTGGTCGGTCAGCCGCTCGAACAGGAAGAGTTTGCGCAGCTCGTCGATGTCGACGGCGGTCTCGGTCATTGCTTCTCCAGATAACGATGCACGAGCGCGACGGCCATCGCGCCCTCACCGACGGCGGAGGCCACCCTCTTGATCGAGTCGGCCCGTACGTCACCCGCGGCCAGCACGCCCGGCACGTTCGTCTCCAGGAAGTACGGCTCGCGGCGCAGCGTCCAGTTACGCGGCCGCTTCCCGCCCTGCACCAGGTCGGGACCGGTCAGCACGAACCCTCTCGCGTCCCGCTCGACCGTCTCCCCGAGCCACGACGTGTACGGCTCGGCCCCGATGAACACGAACAGGTATTGGGCGTCGACCGTGCGCTCCTCGCCCTTGGTCGACAGCGTGATCTGTTCGAGGTGGCTGTCACCCCGCCCGCCGACGACCTCGGTCAGGAGGTGGACCTCGATGGTGTCGATCGCGTTGATCTGCTCGATGAGGTAGTGGGACATGGATCTCTCCAAACCATCACTCCTCACCAACAAATGGACCTTGCTCGCGAATCCCGCCAGGTAAACGGCCGCCTGCCCCGCCGAGTTGGCCGCGCCGACGATGTAGACCTCGCTGTCCTTGCACGCGGGCGCCTCGGTCAGCGCGGCGCCGTAGAAGACGCCCCGGCCGACGAAGTCGTCGAGGCCGGGCGCCTCCAGCCGCCGGTAGGTGACGCCGGTGGCCAGGATGACCGCGTGGGCGGCGATCTCCCCGCCGTCCTTGAACCCGATCACCCGCGCCTGCCCGCGCGGCTCCAGGCTGGTGACCTTGCGCGCGCTCAGCAGCTCGGCGCCGAACTTCAGCGCCTGCCTGCGCGCCCGGTCGGCGAGCTGCTGCCCGGACACGCCGTCGGGGAAGCCCAGGTAGTTCTCGATCCTGGAGCTCTGGCCCGCCTGCCCGCCCGAGGCGTGCGCCTCGACCAGCACGGTGTTCAGGCCCTCCGAGGCGCCGTAGACCGCCGCGCCGAGCCCGGCCGGCCCGCCGCCGACCACGATCAGGTCGTAGAAGTCGGTGGCCGGGGTGGTCGACAGCCCGACGGCCGTGGCCAGCGTCGCCTGGTCGGGCGACTGCAGCGTGGTGCCGTCCTCGGTGACGACCAGCGGCAGGCGACAGCCCTCGCCCGCGGCCGTGACGAGCTGCGCCCCGTCGGGGTCCTCGGCCAGCATCCACTGGTACGGCACGTGGTTGCGGGCCAGGAAGTCCCGCACCTGGTACGACCGCGCCGACCAGCGGTCGCCCACCACCCGCAACTCCGGCCGCACCGTCCTGTCGGTCCGCATCCAGGCGTCGAGCTGGCCGTCGATCACCGGGTAGAACTTCTCCTCCGGCGGATCCCACGGCTTCAACAGGTAATGATCGAGGTCGACCACGTTGATCGCCTGGATCGCCGCGTCGGTGTCGGCATAGGCGGTCAGCAACACCCGGCGCGCGTACGGATACATGTCCATGGCCGCTTCGAGGAACTGCACGCCGTTCATCTGCGGCATCCGGTAGTCGGCCAGGATCGCCGCCACCTCGTCGCCGCGCAGCCGCATCTCCTTGACCGCCTCGATGCCGTCGTGGGCCGCCTCGGCGCGGACGATCCTGTACTCGTGGCCGTAGCGGCGCCTGAGGTCACGGGCCACCGCCCGCGACACCCCCGGGTCGTCGTCAACCGTCACGATGACCGGCTTGTCCATTCCCCTACCTTCTCCCCAATGGTCCCTAAGGGAAGGATGTCATGCACGGGCGGCTCGGTGAGCACGCGCTCATATCATGGGCGGATGAGCACCCGCGACCGCATCATCGACGCCGCCGAGCAGGCCATTCGCGAGTTCGGCATCTCCGGCGCGACGACCAAGCGGATCGCCGCCCAGGCCGGCTGCTCCGAGGCGCTGCTCTACAAGCACTTCGCCGGCAAGGAGGCGTTGTTCCTCGCGGTCCTGCTCGAACGCATGCCCGCGCTCGCCCCCGCGCTCACGCGGCTGCGGCTGAGCGCCGGCCAGGGCGACCTGGCGGCCGACCTGGCGCGGTTCGCCGTGTCGGCGGTGGAGTTCTACACCAAGGCCGCCACGATCGCCTCCGGCATGCTCGCCGACCCCTCGTTGCTGGCGAGCTTCAGGCACATGCTCGCCGCCTCCGACACCGGCCCCCACCTGCCGATCCTGGCGCTGGCCCAGATCCTCGCCGCCGAGCAGCGGGCGGGCCGCGTCGACGCGGGCCTCGACGCCGGGGCCGCGGCCTCGATGCTGATGGGGGCCTGCTACCACCGGGCCAACCTGTCCTACTTCGTCGACCCGGACCAGAAGGACGAGGAGTGGGCGGCCGTCCTGGTCGCCACCCTGCTCAGGCGATGATGCGGCTGTCGCCGCCGTCGACCAGCAGCGAGACCCCGTTCACGTACGAGGCCCGATCGCTGGCCAGGAACGCGATCACGTCGCCGATCTCCTCGGGCCGCCCGACGCGCCCGACGGGCACGGCCTGGCCGCGTCTGGCCAGCACGTCGTCGCCGCCCGACAGCTCGCGCAGCCGGTCGGTGGCGATGGCCCCCGGCATCACGTTGTTGACCAGCACGCCGTCGCCGGCCACCTCGCGGGCCAGCGTACGCACGACGCCGGCGACGGCCGGGCGCACGGCGTTCGACAGGGCGAGCCCGTCGATCGCCTCGCGGACCGTCGAGCTCGTGACGGTGACGATCCGGCCCCAGCCGCGCGAGCGCATCTCCGGCAGCACCGCGTGGACCAGACGTACGGTGCCGAGCAGGTTGCGCTGCACGGCGACGTCCCAGTCATCGAGGCCGACCGTGTCCGCGCGCCCGGCGGGCGGCCCGCCCGCGTTGGCCACGAGGATGTCGACCGGGCCGAGCACGTCGCGCGTCTCCGCCACCACCCGCTCGGCGGCCGACGGGTCCTCCACGTCGGCCAGCACGGCGTGCACCACGCCGCCGAACTGTTGCAGCTCCACCACCGCGTCCGCGAGGCGTTCGGGGTTGCGCGCGCTCACGCACACGTCGCACCCCTCCCGCGCGAGGCTCATGGCCGCGGCCAGGCCGATGCCCGCGCTGCCTCCGGTGACGAGGGCGACCTTGCCCGAGATGCCGAGATCCATAGGGGCGACTATAGGTGATCAGGCCGGGCGCGCACGGGCAAGCTTGTCCGGATTCAGCACGCTGAAGACCCCCTGGATGCGGCCGTCGCGGATGTCGAGCGCGACGAGCTGGTCGTAGCCCGCGAGCCGCATCCACAACGCCGGCTCGCCGTTGACCTCGACGAGCCGCGACCCGCCGAACTCGTAGCGGGACACCAGACCGGCGATGAACGCCGACACCTTGCGCTTGCCGAGGATCGGGCGCAGCGCCGCCCTGACCTTGCCGCCGCCGTCGCTCCACATGACGACGTCCTCGTGGAACAGGTCGGTGAGCGCGGACAGGTCGCCGCCGCCCGCCGCCTCCATGAACTTCGTCAGCAGCCTCGTGTGGTCCTCGTGCGACGGCCTGAACCGGTCGCGCCCCTCCGACAGCCGCACCGAGGCGCGGTGGTGCAGCTGCCGGGCGTTGGCCACCGACGAGCCGACAATCTCGGCGATCTCGTCGTAGGGCAGCTCGAACGCCTCCCTGAGCAC
Source organism: Nonomuraea sp. (assembly GCA_013362835.1). Next base: position 6,604 of record JABFVJ010000326.1, read on the forward strand.
GAACACCGCCCGCTCCGGCGGCGACAGCCGCTCCATCAGGTGCAGCGTCGCGTACGAGACGGTGTCGCGCAGCTCGGCCGTGTCCAGCGGCCCCGCCTCGCCCGTCGCGACCGGCTCGGGCAGCCAGGGCCCGGTGTACGCCTCGCGCTTGACCCGGGCCGAGCGGAGCTGGTCGAGCGCCAGCCGCGAGACCACGGTCAGCAGGAACGCCCGCGGCTCCCTGACCTCGCTCCGGTCGGTGCCCTCCCAGCGCAGCCAGGCTTCCTGAACGACGTCCTCGGCGTCCCACATGCTGCCGAGCAGGCGGTAGGCCAGGCCCAGCAGCATCGGCCGATACTCCTCGAACTCCACGCTCCGCATCATTTCGCGCCGCTCACGCGGTCGAGGTGCCGGGGGCGCCGTACGCCGGGCAGGGGGTGGCCAAGCGGCGGTGAGCATGATGAGCTGAGTGAGTGGCGAGAAATCTGATCCTTTCAGGAGGGCTGTTCCACGACTTCGCCGCCACGTCGGCCGTGCTCGCCGACGTGCTGGCCGAGGTGGGCGTCGAGTCGGAGATCACCGAGGACCTCGCGGGCGCGCTGACCGAGCCGCCCGAGGTCCAGCTCATCACCGTCAACGCGCTGCGCTGGCAGATGGGCGAGGAGCGGTTCGCCGACCTGCGCGACGAATGGCGCTTCGCCTTACCCGCCGAGGCCCGCACCACGCTGCTCGACCACCTCGACCGGGGCGGCGGCCTGCTGTGCATGCACACGGCCTCGATCTGCTTCGACGACTGGCAGGGCTGGCCGCGCGTGCTCGGCGCCCGCTGGGCCTGGCCCAAGTCCCACCACCCGCCGCTCGGCTGGACCGGCGTACGCGTCCACGGCGGCCACCCGATCGTCGACGGCCTGCGCGACTTCGACGTGGTCGACGAGGTCTACAGCGACCTCGACGTGCTGCCCGACGTGCGGCCCCTGGCCTCCTCCCACGGCCAGCCGCTCGTGTGGGCCCGCCCGGTGCGCCGCGGCAGGGTGGTCTACGACGCGCTCGGGCACGACACCAGGTCCTACGACAACGAGATCCACCGCACCCTGCTCCAGCGGGCCGCGTTGTGGCTGCTGAAGCGCCCGGTGGGCGTCACGGAGTGACCGTGTCCGGTACGTACAAGACCTGAGGCCGTGTGGTGGGCACGATGGGCTCATGAACGTGAACCTGTCCGCGGTCGCCGGCTTCATGGCCACGCACGCGCGCGTCCTTGACCGGCACCGCTTCCACCTGCTCATGGGCGAGTCCGGCCCGGCCGCCGCGCTCGCGGCCCTCGACGCCTACCGCAATCCCGACGGCGGCTACGGCTGGGGGCTGGAGCCCGACCTGCGCTCGCCGGAGAGCCAGCCGGGCGCGGCGCTGCACGCCTTCGAGGTGTTCGCCGAGATCGCCCCGGAGACCGCGCCGCAGGCCGTCGCGCTGTGCGACTGGCTGGAGTCGGTCACGCTGCCCGACGGCGGGCTGCCGTTCGCGCTGCCGGTCACCCTGGCCGAGGGCACCGCCCCCTGGTGGGCCGATGGCGACGCGACGGCCTCGTCGCTGCAGATCACGGCCATCTCGGCGGCGGCGGCCCGCCGCGTGGCCGCCCACGACCCGGCCGTGGCCGCGCACCCCTGGCTGGAGCGGGCCACCCGCTACTGCCTCGATGCCATTCAGGCCATGGAGGAGCGGCCGCACGCGTACGTGCTCTCCTTCGCCGTGCTCTTCCTCGACGCCGTCCACGAGACTCAGCCGAGGGCCGCGGACCTGCTCAAGCGGCTGGCCGCGTTCATCCCTGACGACGGGCAGGTGCGCGTCGAGGGCGGCACCGAGGACGAGCGGCTGCGGCCCCTCGACTTCGCGCCGCACCCGGGGCGGCCGGTACGCGAGCTGTTCGCCCCCGGCGTGATCGCCGCCGACCTCGAACGCCTCGCCGGCCTGCAGCAGGACGACGGCGGCTGGATCGTGGACTACGCGCCCGTCTCGCCCGCCGGGGTGCTCGACTGGCGGGGCGCGGCGACCGTACGGGCGATCGAGGTCCTGCGGGCCAACGGGGTGGTCTGAGCGGTCACGCCTGGCCGAGCCGGTGGGCCGACTCCGACTCCTGGGCCATGCGGCGCAGCGTGTCGAACGCCTTGCCGTACAGGACGGTGCCCAGCACCAGGGCCTCCACGGCGGCGTCGCGCGGGCCGCCGAACGGGATCGTGTCCATCTCGACCTCGGTCACCAGCTTCCCGACCGCCTCCACGTACGGCCCGAGGTCCACGCGCAGGCCGAGCTGGCGCATCCTGACCAGCGTCTGCGCGAGCTCGTCGCGGGTCGGGGCCTCGGGGGAGACGGCCCAGCCGAGCTCGGTGACGAGCCGGTCCACCTCGGCGCGCGCGGCCCGCCACTCCTCGTCCTGCTCGGGCTCGACGACCGGGCTGAGCGCGTAGTGGGCGATCCCGAGCATGTCGTGCACGGGCAGCGTCTCGTCCTCGACGGCGGCGATGACCGTCTTGATGGCGGCCACGGGGAGCCTGCCCACCTCCAGGAGGGCCCGGATCAGGCGAAGCCTGCGCAGGTGGGAGTCGTCGTACTCGGCGCGGGTCGCGGCGGTCTGCTCGCCTTGGTGCAGCATGCCCTCACGCAGGTAGTACTTGATCGTGGGGATGGCGACACCGGACTTGGCGCTCAGTTCTGAGATGCGCATCGTTGGATAATAGCGCTATCCAGAGCGGGCGAGATGGCGCGCCGCGCTGACGACCTCCTGGACGTCGGCCTGCCGGTTCCAGAGGAAGACCGCCTCCAGTGGCGGCACGTCCTCTTTTATCGGGATGAAGGTGAGGGTATCGGGAATCGACGTGCCCTCGTGCACGCACAAGGTGTAGCCGAGGCCCGAGCCGACCATGTCGACGACCAGGTCGTGGGTGGCCGCCGCCGGGCCGAGCCTGGGGTGCAGGCGGTGCCGGACGAACCCCTCCAGGAACCGCCGGGCGCCGGCCACCGCGTCGGACTCCGGCATGATCAGCGGCTCCGCGGCCAGCTCGGCCAGCGACAACGTCTCGTGCGCGGCCAGGGGGTGGTCGAGGGGGAGCAGCGCGCGTACGGGGAAGCGGTGGACGAGCATGCGGGCCACGCCCCTGGGCAGCGAGCCGGGGGCGTAGCCGAGACCGGCCTGGAGCGCGCCGTCGGAGATGGAGACGATCTGCTCGGCCGTGCTCATCGGCGCGACCCGCACGCGGACGGTCTGGAGCTGGGAGAGCAGGCGGGCGGCCACGTCGGCCAGCCCGTCGGCGACGCCGAGCCTGGCCATGCGGCCCTTGCTCCGCGCCGCGGTGACGGCGCGCTCGTAGGCGTCGAGCGCGACCGTGGCCTGGGCGAGGAACGCCTCACCCGCCTCGGTGAGCTGCACGCCGCTGGACGAACGGCTGAACAGCTCGACGCCGATCTCCTTCTCCAGCGCCCTGAGCTGCTCCGACAGCGTGGGCTGGGCGATGTGCAGCGCGGCGGCCGCCCGGCGCAGGCTGCCCGCGCGGGCGATCGCCATCGCATATCTGACGTAACGAAGATCCATCCCTCACCTCGGGGTGATGATGATGGGCTATCGGTTGATCGCTCCTCCGTATTACAAGACGGGCTGGCTCCCGTGAAG
>JABFVJ010000286.1 GCA_013362835.1 Nonomuraea sp.
GTGGCCCGAGCGGCTGCGCAGGGCCGCGGCGCTGGGCGCGGCCGCGGTGGCCGCTCCGGTCGCCGGCGACTTCGACGGCGACGTCTACGCCGACATTCACCCCCAGATCATCGTCACGTAAGGAGCACGTCATGGCCCTCGCCGGAATCGGCGACATCGTCCGGCAGTCGCCCGCAGGGGTGGGCGCGTTCAACGTGATCCAGCTCGAACACGCCACCGCCATCGTGGCCGGCGCCGAGGCGCTCGGCCTGCCGGTGGTGCTGCAGATCAGCGAGAACTGCGTGCGCTACCACGGCGCCCTGGAGCCGATCGCGCTGGCCGCGCTCGCGGTGGCGCGGCGCGCGGAGGTGCCGGTCGCGGTCCACCTCGACCACGCCACCGACCGCGCGCTCGTGGAGGAGGCGGTCACGCTCGGCCTCGGCTCGGTCATGTACGACGCCTCCGCCCTCCCCGACGAGGAGAACGTGGCGGCGACCGCCGAGGTGGCGGCCTGGTGCCACGAGCGCGGCGTGTGGGTGGAGGCCGAGCTCGGCGAGGTCGGCGGCAAGGACGGCGTGCACGCGCCGGGCGCCCGCACCAAGCCCCACGAGGCGGTCGACTACGTGGCCCGCACCGGCGTCGACGCCCTGGCCGTGGCCGTCGGCACCTCCCACGCCATGACGACGAAAGACGCGGTGCTCGACCTCGACCTCATCGCCGAGCTGCGGGCGGCGGTGCCGGTGCCGCTGGTGCTGCACGGCTCGTCGGGGGTGCCCGACGACGTGCTGCGCGAGGCCGTGGGCAAGGGCATGAAGAAGATCAACATCGCCACTCACCTGAACAAGGCGTTCACCAGGGCCGTACGCGACTACCTCGACCACGACCACCGCGTGGTCGACTCCCGCAAATACCTCAACGCCGGCCGCGACGCCGTGGCCCGCGAGGTGACCCACCTGCTGGGCGTCCTCACCGGCTGAGCTCCTTGCGCATCAGCACCGCGGACCGGCCGTCGATCCCCTGGCGGCCGGTCTCGACGTAGCCGAGCGAGGCGTAGAGGGCGATGTTCGGGGTCATCCTGACGTTGGTGTAGAGGCGCAGGGCGGGCAGGCCCAGGCGGGCGGCCTCCTGCTCGGCGTAGGCCAGCAGGCCGCGCCCGATGCCCTTGCCGTGCAGCTCGGGCCGTACGGCCACGTTGTCGACCAGCAGCACGCCGTCCTCGGGGACGAGCACGATGAGCCCTTCGAGGCCGTCGGTGACGTGCACCCGGCCGGCGGCGATGAGGGCCGCGTAGTCGGCGTCCATCGGCAGCGGCCGCATGCCGATGATCTCCGCCCACGGCTGGTAGGCGGCGTGGACGAGGTGTTCGACGGCCGCCCTGTCGGCCTCCCGCGCGAGTCTCATGCGTCCAATGTTCGCAGCACCCGTTCGACCTGGCGGGCGAAGGTGCCGGGCGGGTTGCGCGGGCTGTCGTGCGAGAGCAGGAACAGCCAGGTCAGGCTGTGCAGCTTGCGGCAGTCGCGCAGCCGGCGCTCCTCCTGCCCGCTCAGCTCGAACCGGTGGGCGATCTCGACCTCGCCGTCCACCCACATCGACACGTGCTCGGACAGCTCGGCGAGCTCGAAGGCGAGGTCGCTGCGGCCGGAGTCCTCGAAGTCGACGATGCGGACGCGGGCGCCGTCCCACAGGAAGTTCGCCAGGTTGCCGTCGCCGGCCCCGAACACCGGGCTCGTGCCGGACGTGCCGGGACGCCAGGCCGCGAGCCAGCGCGCGCCCTCCTTGACCGCCCGGTCGGCCAGGGGGTCGCGGGGCCGCCAGGCGGCGACGCGCTGCCCGATCCAGTCGGTGACCGCCTCGACCTGCCACGGGCGTACCGGGACGGTCGCGAGCACGTCGGGCGGGACGGCCTCGTACAGCTCGGTGAGCGCCTCGGCCATCGCGGCCACGCAGGCGTCGCGGACGGCCAGGCCGCGCAGCGGCGCGCCGTCGATCCTGGTCATCCGTACGACGCCCGCCTCGTACGCGATCGGCCCGGGAGCAAGCCCCGGGGCGTGCTCGGCCAGGAGGTTGAGCGCCCGCCATTCACGCTCGGCCGCGCCCGGTTTGTCGTCGATGTACCGCTTGGTGACGACGTCACCGTCGAAGTCGAGGACGTGGGTGTGCACAAGATCGGCCATGCGAAGGGAGGATACGCGCCACCCGCGCACCGATCACCAGGGCAGCGGGCGCCCGTCGCGGAAGAACCCGCCGGTCGGCCCGTCGTCGGGCAGGTCCGCCGCCCACACCACGCTCCGCGCCCCCTCGGCGACCGGCCGCCCGCCGGGACCGCCCATGTCGGTCGCCACCCACCCCGGGCAGACGGCGTTGACCAGGATGCCGTCCTGCCGCAGCTCGGCGGCGAGCATCCTCGTCAGCGCGTTCAACGCCGTCTTCGACACCGCGTACGCCGGCGTGCCGCCCCCCATCGAGGCCAGCGAGCCGGCCTCGCTGGAGACGTTCACGATCCGCCCGTGGGCGCTCGCCCGCAGCAGCGGCAGCAGCGCGAGCGTGGCCCGCCAGGCGCCCAGCAGGTTCGTCTCCAGCGCCTCCTCGACCACGCCCAGGTCGGCGCCGGAGGCGCGCTGCCAGGTGTCGTAGTGGATGGCCGCGTTGTTGACCAGCACGTCGACCCGGCCGTAGGTCTCCTCCAGGTCCCGCGCCAGGCCGCTCGCCGAGCGTTCGCCGGTGACGTCGAGCCGGCGCGCGACCACCTCGCCGCCGATCCCGGCCGCCGCCTTCGCCGCCTTGCCCTCGTCCCTGGCCGTCAGCACCACGGTGTCGCCGGCCGCCGCGAGCTGCCTGGCCACCTCCAGCCCGATGCCCCGGTTGGCCCCCGTGACCACACAGACCCGATCCACGTCACGTCCTCCCCAACGTCTCGCGCCCGCGCCGCAGGAACTCCCGCTCGACCTCGTTACCGGCCCGGGAGATCGCCTCGTCGTAGGCCCGCGCCGCCTCCGCGTCGCGTCCGAGCCGTCGCAGCAGGTCGGCCCGTACGGCGTGGGTCAGGTAGTAGCCTTCCAGATCCAGCCCCTCGACCAGCGCCAGCCCCGCCGCGGGCCCCTCGACCTCGGCCACCGCCACGGCCCTGTGCAGCGCCACGACCGGGGTGGGCGTGAACACCAGCAACAGGTCATAGAGCCGGACGATCTGCCCCCAATCGGTGCCGGCCGCGCTCGGCGCGTCGGCGTGCACGGCGTTGATCGCCGCCTGCACCTGGTAGGGCCCCGGCCGGTCGCGCCGCAGGCACCGCCGTACGATCTCCTGCCCCTCCTCGATCAGCGCGCGGTCCCACAGGCCCCGGTCCTGGTCGGCGAGGCGGACGAGCTCGCCGCCGGCCCCGGTGCGCGCGGCCCGGCGCGACTCGACGAGCAGCATCATCGCGAGCAGCCCCCACACCTCGGGCTCGTCCGGCATCAGCTCGGCGAGCTGCCGCCCGAGCCTGATCGCCTCCGCGCACAGGTCCTCCCGTACGAGCCGCTCCCCCGAGCCCGCCGTGTATCCCTCGTTGAAGATCAGGTAGACGACCGCCAGCACCGCCCGCACCCGGTCGGGCAGATCGGCCTCCCTCGGGATCCGGTACGGGATGCCCGCGTCCCGGATCTTGTTCTTGGCCCTGACCAGCCGCTGCGCCATCGTGGCCTCCGGCACCAGGAACGCGCGGGCGATCTCGGCCGTGCCGAGCCCGCCGAGCAGCCGCAGCGTCAGCGCCACCTGCGCGTGGGGGGCGAGCGCGGGATGGCAGCAGGTGAAGATCAGGCGCAGCCGCTCGTCGCGCACCGGCCCCTCCTCCGCCGGTTCGTCCCGGGCCTGCAGCAACGCCGCCTGCACGTGGCGGTCGTGCCGCGTGGACTCCCTGCGCAGCCGGTCGATCGCCCGGTTGCGGGCGGTCGTGATGATCCACCCCGCCGGGCTCGGCGGCACCCCGGACTCCGGCCATCTACGCAGCGCGACCGCGAACGCCTCCTGCACCGCCTCCTCGGCGAGGTCGATGTCGCCGAACACGCGTACGAGCACGGAGACCGCCCGGCCGTACTCCTCCCTGAACACCCGCTCGGCACCACGTCCCCCTTCCACGGCATCCCTCCCATCTCCTGGACGAACGGCGAACCCGCGGATCGACGAAGGGCGGCCCCCGTACCGGGAACCGCCCTCGCCGTTGAAGATCGTCAGCGCTGGACCGGGGACACCACGACCTCGACGCGCTGGAACTCCTTGATGTCGGAGTAGCCGGTCGAGGCCATCGTGCGCTTGAGCGCGCCCATGAGGTTCATGGAGCCGTCGGCCACGCTGGACGGGCCGTGCAGGATCTGCTCCAGCGTGCCCACCGTGCCGAACTCCACGCGCCGGCCGCGCGGCAGGTCGGGGTGATGCGCCTCCGAGCCCCAGTGGAAGCCGTGGCCGGGCGCCTCGGCGGCGCGGGCCAGCGGCGAGCCCACCATGACGGCGTCGGCCCCGCACGCGATGGCCTTGGCGATGTCGCCCGAGGTGCCCATGCCGCCGTCGGCGATCACGTGGACGTAGCGGCCGCCGGACTCGTCCATGTAGTCGCGCCGGGCCGCCGCCACGTCGGAGATCGCCGTGGCCATCGGCACGGCCACGCCGAGCACGTTGCGGGTGGTGTGCGAGGCGCCGCCGCCGAAGCCCACCAGGACGCCCGCCGCGCCCGTGCGCATCAGGTGCAGCGCCGCCGTGTAGGTGGCGCAGCCGCCCACGATGACCGGCACGTCGAGCTCGTAGATGAACTGCTTGAGGTTGAGCGGCTCGGCGCGGCCCGACACGTGCTCGGCCGAGACCGTGGTGCCGCGGATGACGAAGATGTCGACGCCCGCGTCGATCACGGCCTTGTGGTACTGGACGGTGCGCTGCGGCGACAGCCGTACGGCCGTCGTCACCCCGGAGGCCCGGATCTCCTCGATCCTGCGCCCGATCAGCTCCTCCTTGATCGGCGCGTCGTAGATCTCCTGGAGCCGCTTGGTGGCGGCCGCCGAGTCGAGGGCCGCGCACTCCTCCAGCAGCGGCGAGGGGTCCTCGTAGCGCGTCCAGAGCCCTTCCAGGTCGAGCGGGGCCAGGCCGCCCAGCCTGCCGATCTCGATCGCGGTGGCGGGCGAGACCACGCTGTCCATGGGGGCGACGACGACGGGCAGCTCGAACCGGTAGGCGTCGATCTGCCAGGCGATCGAGACCTCCTCCGGGTCACGGGTGCGTCGCGAGGGCACGAGGCCGATCTCGTCGAGCGCGTACGCTCTCCGCCCGGTCTTGCCCCGGCCGATCTCCACCTGCTGAGTCATGAACTTACCTTCTGTGATAGTTCGGAGCTTCCACGGTCATCTGGATGTCGTGGGGGTGGCTCTCCTTGAGGCCCGCTGCCGTGATCGGCATGAGCTCGCAGTCGGTGTGCATCTGGGCGATCGTGCGGCACCCGGCGTACCACATGCCCTGGCGCAGCCCGCCGACGAGCTGGTGGGCGACGGCCGAGACCGGCCCGCGGTAGGGCACCTGGCCCTCGATGCCCTCGGGGATGTACTTGTCCTCGCCCCCGACGTCGGCCTGCGCGTAGCGGTCCTTGCTGAAGGAGGTGCCGCCGCGCTCGCGGTTGCGCACGGCCCCCAGCGACCCCATGCCCCGGTACGACTTGAACTGCTTGCCGTTGATGAAGATCAGCTCACCCGGCGACTCCTCGCACCCGGCGAGCAGCGAGCCCAGCATGACCGTGTCGGCGCCGGCCGCGATGGCCTTGACGATGTCGCCGGAGTACTGCAGGCCGCCGTCGCCGATCACCGGCACCCCGGCCGGCGCGCACGCCTTGGACGCCTCGTGGATCGCCGTCACCTGCGGCGCGCCCACCCCGGCCACCACGCGGGTGGTGCAGATCGAGCCCGGCCCGACGCCCACCTTGACCGCGTCGGCGCCCGCGTCGACCAGCATCTGGGCGCCCGCCCTGGTCGCGATGTTGCCGCCGATGACCTGGACCTTGCTGTTGGCCTTGAGCTTGGCGATCATGTCGGCCAGGCCCTTGGAGTGGCCGTGGGCCACGTCCACGACGACCACGTCGACCCCGGCCTCGATCAGCGCCTTGGCCCGGACCTCGGCGTCGCCGCCCACGCCCACGGCCGCGCCGACCAGCAGGCGGCCGTCGGCGTCCTTGGTGGACAGCGGGTACTGCTCGCTCTTGGTGAAGTCCTTCACCGTGATCAGGCCGCGCAGCCTGCCGTCGGGGTCGACGAGCGGCAGCTTCTCGATCTTGTTCTGCCGCAGCAGCGCGAACGCGTCGTCACGCGACACCCCGACCGGCGCGGTGACCAGCGGCATCTTCGTCATGACCTCGCGTACGGGCCGGGACTGGTCGGTCTCGAACCGCATGTCGCGGTTGGTCACGATGCCGACGAGCGTGCCCGACAGGTCGGTCACCGGCACGCCGGAGATCCGGTACGTCGCGCACAGCCGCTCGACGTCGGCGAGCGTGTCGTCGGGGCTGCAGGTCACCGGGTTGGTCACCATCCCGGCCTCGGACCGCTTGACCAGGTCTACCTGCTGGGCCTGCTCCTCCACGGAAAGGTTGCGGTGGAGGACTCCGATGCCGCCCTGACGCGCCATGGCCACCGCCATGCGGGCCTCGGTCACGGTGTCCATGGCCGCGGAGACCAGCGGGATGGACAGCGTGATGTCGCGTGACAGGCGTGACCTGGTGTCCGCCTCGCCTGGCTGCAGATCGGAGTATCCGGGCACCAGCAGCACGTCGTCGAAGGTCAAACCCATCTCGGTGAACTTGGACATGCCTCGGCCCCCTCCTGACCTCTGCGCTGATTGCGCTAAGTCTAGGGCCTGCCTCCAAAACGCGCCCTCCGGGACCACCGCACGGCCATGGGTTCTCCCCGGAACGCCGGACGGCCAGGAGGACGATGACCCCCACGGTCCGTCGTACTCCTGGCCGTCTTCTCCCGGTAGGCATAGAAAGTGCCGGGGGACGGGACGGTCGGTGATCCGTCCCATCCCCCGGCCACCGGCACCCAGGCCTGGCAGCGCCTTGCGCGCCACCGAACCCCCCTCCGCGTCCTGATGGCGGTGCTACCACGCCCCGCTTCAGGGTGCCGACGCTAGGTAAAGCCTGCGTTACTCAACGGCACAACGCAATGTACAAACGTGCAATTGCACGAAGTTGCACGTGGTGGCGACGAGTCGGCGCAAGCCCCGGACACGGAGGCGGTCTGGAGTTATCCTCGCGGCACGCCCGTGTCCCCCCAACGGAGCCGCCCATAATGCGCAACCAGCCCCAACGTGTTTCAGAGCCCTTCGAAACGCTGGGTCTCGACCCGGCGCAGACCGCGCTGTACACGGCGGTGCTGCGCCTGCACAGGGCCACCCGCACCGACCTCGCCCAGGCCATGGACGGCACCGTCGAGAAGGTCGGCCGCCAGCTCGACGACCTCGTCAAGCTGGGCGTGGTCGACGAGCAGTCCGGCGAGTACCTCGCCAGGCATCCCGCCGCCGCGCTCGGCCGGGTCATCGCCGAGCGGCTCGACCGGCTGGCCGAGGAGAGCCGCAGGATCGACTCCGCGCTCGGCTCTATCCGCGGCCTGATCCGCGACTACGACGCCGGCCGCAACTACCAGAGCGGAACGTTCCCGGTGGAGATGGTGAACGGCGCGGACGTGCTCTACGAGAGCGTCGTCGGCATAGCCGTGCAATCACCGCCGATGCAGCTCTTGACCGCCATCCCCGACGAACGCACCATGCACGACTTCGCCCGGAAATTTGCCGACCCGTGGATTGACGCGCAGAATCGGCAACTTCTCACGGTTCACGTGATCGTCCCGGTCTCCACGCTGAGCCTGCCGGGCGTCCGCGACCAGCTCACCCGCCTCGCCGAGACCGGCGGCAAAGTACGCACCCTCGACCGCGTGCCGAGCTGGTTCATGACCGCGGGCCCCGAGGTCGCCGGTCTGCCCGCGCTGTGGGGCGGCAACCTGCCCGACCACGCCTACAACTTCTACCTGGTCCGCACCCCGATCGTCGTCGGCATGCTCCGCTCGCTGTTCGAGGAGCTGTGGGGCCGCGCCGTGCCCCTGCCCTGGGGACGCAGGGGCGACGGGATGGTCCAGGTGCTGCGCCTGGCCGCGCAGGGCATGTGCGACGACTCCATCGCCCGCCAGCTCGGCGTCTCGGTCAGGACCGTACGCGCGAGATTCGCCGACGCCATGGCTGAGCTGGGCGCACAGTCCCGTTTCCACGCCGGCGTGGAGGCCGCCAGACGGGGATGGCTCGGCTAATACTCTCCGCCGGGCCCGCTTCGGTCATATGGTGGGAAGGTGCTGGAAGACGTCCCCCGCGACCCGTTCGCGGACGACCCGAACGACCCGTCCTCGGCGATGGGCGCGCTCGACGACGCCGAGCCACTCACCGCGGCCGAACGCGACGAGGCCATCACCGACCTGGCAGACGTCGAGGTCTTTCGCTCGCTGCTCGAACCGCAGGGAGTGCTCGGCCTCGTGCTCGACTGCCCTGAGTGCGGCGAGCAGCACTTCTTCGACTGGGAGCTGCTGCGCGGCAACCTTCGCCAGATGATCGAGAAAGGCCAGCCCCAGGTGCACGAGCCGGCCTTCCACCCCGACCCCGCCGACTACGTCAGCTGGGAGTACGCCCGAGGCTACGTCGACGGCGTCATCGACACGGAGGAGCGCCGCTGACCGACCTGCGGATCGAGCTCCTGATCACCCGTCGCGACCTCGTCGAGCAGCGCGCCCAGCAGCCGCAGCGCCGGGTCGCGCGAGTCCCGCGCCCGGCCCCGCGCGACCGCGTCGAGCAGCACGTCGGTCCGGAGCAGGTCATCGGCCCCGAGAAGGGCATGGAGCTCGTCCTCCGGCGTCAAGCCGACTCCAGCTCGGCCATCTGCCGCAACCTGGCCAGCGCCCGATGCTGGGCGACGCGGACCGCACCTGGTGACATGCCGAGTACATTACCGGTCTCCTCGGCCGACAGCCCCGACACCACCCGCAACAGCAGCAACTCCCGCTGGTTGTCCGGCAGCCTGGCCAGCAGCCTGCGCGCGTGCTCCACCTCGATGTAGCGGACCACCGTCTCCTCGGGCCCCGGGCCGTCGTCCGGCCCGTCAGGCAGATCCTGCGTGGGCACGGCGGACCGCACCGAGCTCCGCAGGGCGTCTGCCACCTTGTGCGAGGCGATCCCGAACACGAAGGACGCGAAGGGCCGCCCCATGTCCCGGTATCGCGGCAGCGCGGACAACACCGCGATGCACACCTCCTGGGCTACGTCATCGGCAATGTGATATTGCCCAGAAACCCTGCCCAGCCTGGCGCGGCAATACCGCACCACCATGGGACGCAACTCCCCGAGCAGAGATTCGATCGCACTGCGATCTCCCTGCACGGCGAGGCTCGTCAGTTCCCTAAGGTCGGAGTCATCCGTCCGTGCCGGAAGTCTCGACGCGAGCCTTACCCCAATTTTGGCGTCGGCGACGCTTCCCTCGCTCACGATAGGCATGATGCCCGCACTGATCCTGCCTGTCGTCATGGCGAACGGCTACGGATTGGTCACATTGAAGCGACGATAACCGTGCGTAATCGCATGATCACACTAAGGCTTATGAGCTGACATAATGTTTCACCCCATAACCCAAAATGCGCGACAATTGTCAGACCCCGACGCTTAACCGCCACCCCTGGTTTACTCCAATAATCCACCTTTTCTCCCACTTCCCCCCGCGCCGCCTCCCGGACGTCCATCCCCGGCCCGCCGCTCCCGCCCTAATAACGGCATGGCCGAAACCTCCGTCTCGCGGCCGCGGGACCCCGGAAACACCGACGGCCCGCACCGGACGAACCGGTACGGGCCGAGAGGCGTGGAACGGGAGGCGGGTCAGTGGCCGTGACCGTGACCGTGGCCCTGGCCGCCGGCCGGAGCCTCTTCCTCGGGCTTGTCCACGACGAGCACCTCGGTCGTCAGGAGCATGCCCGCGATCGAGGCCGCGTTCTGCACCGCGGACCGGGTGACCTTGACCGGGTCGATGACGCCCGCGGCCAGCAGGTCGACGTACTCGCCGGTGGCCGCGTTGAGGCCCTGGCCGGCGGGCAGCTCGGCGACCTTGTGGGTCACCACGTAGCCCTCCAGGCCGGCGTTCTCGGCGATCCAGCGGGCCGGCTCGACCAGCGCGCGGCGCACGACGCCGACACCGGTGGCCTCGTCGCCCGTCAGGCCC